>CADCMM010000049.1 GCA_902802515.1 uncultured Lachnospiraceae bacterium | reverse complement strand
CCGGGCAAATGTAACGCAGCAAAGTGAAGGTAGGAAACTATGTTTTCAGCAGGCATTATTCCTTACAAGCCGTCATTACGCAGTGGGTGTTCCAGAAATCATGTCTTTTGGGACGACTAAGGAAGTCGTTCCAAAATCCGCCTGTCGGCGGATATGCCCCTTCGGGCCTAGGCGAGTACGATTAGGAAACATTTGATGTGTTTCCTAATCTATAGCTAATGAAATTTATAAAAATCATGTGAGGTACAAAAAATGAGCGATAACAATATCTGCAATGGCGATTGCAACAGCTGCGCTTCTGAATGCATTGGTGAGGGCGGCGCTACTGTCACCCTGAATCTGGATGATGGTTCTACTGTGGAATGTGCGATTCTGACCATCTACGAGGCAGCCGGAAAGGACTACATCGCCTTGCTTCCCCTGAATGAAAACGGGGACAATGAAACCGGTGAGGTATATCTGTATCGTTACACAGAAGAAGACGGACAGCCTTCTCTGGATAATATTGAAGATGACGAGGAGTATGAGGCGGCCTCCGATGGCTTCGACCAGTGGCTGGACGAACAGGAATACAATGAGCTGGTTTTTGAAGATGACGAGGAAGTCGAAGAATTGAATTAATCCCTCAGTAGCACTTCCAGAAAACGTGACGGCTCCAACCGTTTGCCGTATCGTTCTTTCAGGTAAAACAGATGCAGGCGTTTTTTTGCGCGGGTCATACCCACGTAGAAAAGACGCCTTTCTTCTTCAATATCAGCCTCCAGCACAGCCTTGCGATGGGGAATCATATCCTCGTTGATATCGGGAAGATATACTTCTGTGAACTCCAAGCCCTTGGCACTATGGAGGGTTGACAGTATCACTGCATCCCCCTCCCCGTCACGCTCTGTCTGCTGCTGCTCCAGGGTACGCCGATACTCTTGAATATGTTCAAACCACTCCAGGTGAGTCTTGAATGTCCTGGCACTCTCTTGCAATTCCTCCAGCACTTCCAGCAGTTCTTCCTCCTTGATCCGCCGATAACCGGCATATTCTTTTATATAATTCTCGTACTCCATTCCGTGGCGGATAAAGTTGACTGCCGCATAAGGTCTCATATTTTTCAAATGCATCAGATCATTTTCCAGTTTGTCAATACGCTGCACCATCCATGGCTTATCGTCATACCAGGTACGCAGCCGTTCAAAGTCAAAGGCAGGCGTATCCACGCAGTCCCTGCTGATGTAACGTTTGGGCCGGTTCATGATCCGCAGAAAATCCCTTCGCTCCCGAATACCCAGCGCCAGCCTAAGATAAGCCAGAAGATCCTCCGCGATCCAGTGATCGTAAAGATTCGGCATCCGGTCCCGCATCTGGAATGGTATCTCAAACTCCATTAATTTCTCCGCAATATACCGCCCGCCGGTATTTGTGCGGGTCAGGATTGCCAGATCAGAATACTGATAACCGGCTTTTATGGCATCCCGGATACTTTTTATCAAATAGAGCGCTTCCTGCTCCTGCCCCTGAAAGCAACGAAGTTCCACCGCCTCTCCCTGCCGGGCAGAACATTTGATATCCTTCTCGTAGCGGTTCTTGTTTTCCCGAATAACTGTGCCTGCTGCTTCCGTTATAGCAGCCACGGAACGGAAATTCTGATCCAGCAAAATGACATTTGCCTCCGGATAATCTTTCCGGAAATTCAGCATGATCTCCGGCTTAGCTCCCCGAAAACGGTAGATGGACTGATCGTCATCCCCCACAATAAACAGATTATCCTCCGGCTGAGCCAGCAGCCGCACTACCCCATATTGCAGCTGATTGATATCCTGAAACTCATCTACCAGAATGTAACGAAAATGCCGCTGCCACTGAGCCAGAATATCTTTCCTTTCCCGAAAAAGCGCATTACAATAAACCAGCATATCATCAAAATCAATCTGATTGCTTTGCTGAAGACGATTCTGATACATCTGAAATATTTTCCGAAAATTCTCTTCCGAGCAGTTGGTGGAATAATAATGTTCCAGCGGAATCTGTTCATTTTTTACCAGACTGATCTCTGCCGCCAGGTCCGAGAGGAACTCTTTTTCATCTTCAAACTCCAGCTTCATATAATCCGCGATTTCTCCGAGGATCCGATATTTCTGTTCTTCCCTGAGGATATTGGAGGCAGTATAGTGGTAAGCATATTTTAAGATCTGGAAAAATATTGCGTGAAAAGTACCAAAGGTTACCCGGTATCTCTTCCCTCCCATCAGCTGTTCAAAACGTTCCCGCATCTGCGCAGCGGCAGCTTTTGTAAAGGTAATGACCAAAATCTCCTCCGGACGTACGCCGTAATGCTCGATCAGATATTTTGTTCGATTAGTAATAACAAGGGTCTTTCCGGAGCCGGGGCCTGCCAAAACCATGGCAGGCCCCTCTCCATGGGCGATTGCCCGTGACTGTGCTTCGCTTATGCGCATAACTCTCCTGAAATGTATAAAACTTAGTTTGTTTCGTTCTAAATGTTTTAGAATTAAATTACTTTAGGTCTCCGTCAGCATGGCGATCGCCTTTTTAAACCGCAGGATCGTCTCTTCCTTGCCGATGACTTCCATAATTTCCGTGGCTCCGGCGGGGGTGTTCTGCTTTCCGGACACGGCAATACGCACCGGCCAGATCACATATCCTGCCTTAAAACCTTTTTCATCTGCGTAGTCCTTCAGCACATTGTACAGCGCATCGTTACTGTAATCTTCCTGCGCCTCCAGCACCGGAAGCAGATCGCTCAGTACCTGAAGGGATTTCTGTGCATCGGTCTTCCATTTTTTGTTGGTATAGAGCGCCACATCATACTCCGGCAATTTCTCGAAGAAATCAATCATTTCCTCAATATCCGGGAAAACTTCGATCCTGCTCTTTACCATCTGCGCGATCTTCGCCAGATCATAATCCTTTGTGATGACATTTTTGATGTAGGGCAGAGCCATGTCGTAGAATTTATCAAACTCCATGGCCTTGATATACTCACCGTTCATCCATTTCAGCTTCTGGATGTCAAATACGGCCGGAGATTTGCTCATATGGCGGTAGTCAAACTCTTTTACCAGTTCTTCCAGGGAGAAAATTTCCCTGTTATCCTGAGGACACCATCCCAGCAGCGCCACATAATTGACGATGGCTTCTGTCACAAAGCCCTGTTCCAGCAGATCCTCAAAAGAAGAATGACCGGAACGCTTGCTCAGTTTCTTATGCTCCTCGTCTGTGATCAGAGGACAATGTACATACACCGGCACTTCCCATCCGAACGCCTCGTACAGACGATTATACTTCGGCGCAGATGACAGATACTCATTTCCCCGGACCACATGGGTGATCCCCATCAGATGATCATCCACTACATTGGCGAAATTGTAGGTGGGATAACCATCAGATTTGATCAGGATCATATCGTCCAGTTCTGCATTCGGAACCTCAATCTCTCCGTAAATTTCATCCACAAATTTTGTTACACCCTCTCTGGGGACATTCTGACGGATGACATAGGGCATCCCCGCAGCCAGCTTTTCCTCAATTTCCTCTTTGGAAAGATGGAGACAGTGTTTATCATAAACCACGATCTCCTTGCCCGCCACTTCCTGCTTCAGAGATTCCAGACGCTCCTTATCGCAGAAACAATAATATGCCTCTCCTTTTTCAATCAATCTCTTCGCATACTCCATGTAAATGCCCGCCGCCTGACGTTCACTCTGCACATATGGTCCTACGCCGCCGTCTTTATCCGGTCCCTCATCGTGGAGCAGGCCGGTCTTTTCCAGGGTGCGGTAGATAATATCTACTGCCCCTTCCACATAACGTTCCTGATCTGTATCCTCAATACGAAGCATAAAGCATCCATTCTCATGCTTAGCGATCAAATAAGCATACAGTGCCGTTCTTAAGTTTCCCACATGCATCCTTCCCGTGGGGCTCGGTGCAAATCTTGTCCTAACCTGTGACATTTCTATTCTCCTTCCAAATTTCTATCTAAAGTCCCATACTTTTTCAATCAACACAGATTGTACTTTGCCCTGCAGCTTGCACAATCATATCATCTGAACTCAATCTGCTTGGATATACTCAGCGCCAGCGCCATTTCCGCCATCAGAAACAAGATAGAAGTACCTCCATAACTCACAAATGGAAGCGTAATACCCGTAGTAGGAATCAGGTTGATGACCACAGCAATGTTGAGTACCACCTGCAGCGCAATATGCACAAAAACACCGGTAGCGATCAGTGATCCCAGCAGATCCGGGGCATTCTGAGCAATAAAATACAGCCGGTAAAGCAGAAATACAAACAATAAGATCACCATGCCTGCGCCAAACACGCCCAATTCCTCACAGATGATGGAAAAAATCATATCATTCTGTGCCTCCGGCACGGCCCCCAGCTTCTGAACGCTGTTTCCCAGTCCTTTTCCAAAGAAACCGCCGGAGCCGATGGCGTACAGCCCCTGCATTACCTGATAACCACCGTCCGCAGAGTTCGCCTCCGGATCCAGCCACACCAATATTCGTCTCAACCGGAAGCTTCCGGAACTGGTAGCCATCTTGGCAAGAACCCGCACAAACAGAAAGACCGCGGCGGTCCCCAGGGCAAACAGCCACAGAAACGGTTTTGTCTCCGGATGCACGATAAAAATCAATATCACTGTGATACCGGCAACGATGATGGCGGTACTCAGATTCTCTGTGAATACGTAAGTGCAGAAAGACGCAACACCGCCAAAGAGCAATATGGTCAGCGGCGCCCTCACTCCTTTCATTTTGTTCCCCATCTTCACGATCACACTGGGCAGAAACAGAATAATTGCCACCTTGGCTATCTCTGCCGGCTGAAAAGAGATTGGACCGATATAAATCCATCGTCTGGCTCCATTGACAGTCCTTCCGATGAACCTTGTAATAATCAAAAGAAAAATCGACACCGCATAAATGTGCGGTGAAAATTTCGCATATACATGATAATCTATCTGCGAAAAGATCAATACCAAAATCAGCGATCCCACACAGATAAACGCCTGTTTTCCGAAAAAAAACGTATCATTTCCATTATAATTCTGTGCTGCTTCGTATGCGCTGGTACTATAGAGCATTACCAGGCCAAAGCAGGTCAGCAAAATGACTGCCGCCAGAAGATTGTAGTCATAATAATCTCTTCCGGCTCCGCTTATCTTTTTCCCTTGTATTCTCCGCAATCCAGCCCGTGCGCTCCGCCGCAGTGCCTCCGCTTGTCTCGCCATAGTATCCCTGTCTTTCCAAAACCTGTCGTTACCGCATAGCAAATACTATAGCACACTTTACTGTATATTTCCAGTGAATATTACATTTTCACATTTCCCACATTTTGCCATAAACTATAACAAAATCATAAATAAGGAGTCTCTATGAGCAATCAATATTCCTGCGGCTGCGGGTACAATTACAGACGCAGCATGCAACGCCCCCAAACGCGGCAGTACCGCAGTGCAATGGAGCAGCAACCGATGGCCGAAAGCTGCTTTTCCATGGAGGGATGCGCCCTCGCCATGGCATATGTACCGATGCAGACATGGAGCCGTCCTCTCCCTCCCTGCAAGGGTCTGAAGATCGGCACTATATTTGCTGATTTGAATAAACCATTCTGTGGAAAAGGAGGTGCCTGGTCATGAATAATCAGAATATGAGCCGGGAAGCGCTCCTTCAGTATATCAACGAAGTCAGTTTCAGTGCTTATGACACTCTGCTTTTTCTTGATACTCATCCGGATGACCAGGATGCTCTGGAATATTACCGCGAATTCACTCAGAAACGCCGGGAAGCTCTGTCCGAATATGGAAGAATGTACGGTCCCCTGATCGCGGACTGCGACTATGCTACCAGCAACAACACCTGGCAGTGGATGCAGCAGTCCTGGCCCTGGGAAGGAGGTGCCTGCTAGTCTATGTGGAATTATGAAAAAAGATTACAGTATCCTGTGAATATCAAGACCCCCAACGCAAAAATCGCCCAAATTATAATGAGTCAATATGGAGGTCCCGACGGCGAAATGGGAGCTTCCATGCGCTACCTCTCCCAGCGCTACACAGCTCCGAACCGGACTACTATGGCGGTATTAACGGACATCGGGACAGAAGAACTGGCCCATTTGGAGATGGTAGCCACTATTGTCCATCAACTTACCCGCAATCTAACCCCGGAAGAAATTGAGAAGTACGGTTTCGCCCCGTACTATGTAGATCACACCGTGGGTATCTGGCCCCAGGCAGCGGGCGGCGTACCGTTTTCCTCTACAGAGTTCCAGTCCAAGGGCGATCCTATCACGGATCTGCATGAGGATCTGGCCGCTGAACAGAAAGCCCGCACCACCTACGACAATATCCTTCGCCTGGTGAAAGATCCGGAAGTCGCCGATCCCATCCGATTCCTGCGGGCAAGAGAGATTGTTCATTTCCAGCGTTTCGGGGAAGCAAAACCATCAAATACAAACAGCTCATTCCTCCTAGATATTCCAGAAAATTTCAAGAGTCCCCTCTCCAATCTCAATCCGCGCGATAAGAACATCTACTACAGACTGCTTATCATGGATATCAAGTTCACTCCATTTCTCTATGAAGTCTGTGATCCGATTCAATTCGGTGGCTTTGTTTTTCGATGTTTCCTCGTTAATTTTTCTTCGTATATCCCGCTTCTCTTGTTCAATCGTCTCAATGCGTTTATTAATATAATCAAAGAGCGTGTCGTTCGCAGCTGCCAACCTATCCATAAGAGCGTCTGCTTCCTGATCGAGTTCTGTCAGACGAAGCTCGTATTTTGAACAATTAGACGATTTCTGATTTTCTTTTTCATCAGACAGATACTCCAAGTTTTTCATTTCCTCTTTCATCCTAGAGTAAATATAGTCCTCAAGTTCGTCGGCATAGATCGTATGCCCTGCCCCCTTGCATTTTATCGACATCCTCGCTCCCGTACATTGAAAATACCGTCGCCTTCCAGAGCTCGATATTGTTACCTGGTACGCATATCCACATTTCGCGCATTTTATTTTTCCGGTGAGCCAACTCCTCCTCCCTCCTCGCGTTGTAGCACACTGTCGGTTTTTCATGAGCTTTCTCCTGCAGGTTAGCCAGATATCCGAATCGATCACGCCTTCATGCGGGGCAATGACCAGTTCGCGGTTTCTTAGATCGTACTGTTTCTTTTTTCCATCTCCGTCTATCCCGGTATAAAGAAAGCATCCATTCATTCCAATAAAGTCTTCTGGTGGATTTATAATTTTGGTGCCTTCTGCCATGAAAAAATTGTAAATATCCAAATCTGCTTTAACGTACACCGGATTTCTTAAAATTTCAGAAATTCTTCCCGTTTGCCAGGGAGCCCCTGCTCTGGTACGTGCGTAACCCATCTCAACAAGTTCGCGAAGGATACCGCCAAGAGAAGCTCCCGGCTTAGCATAACTTTCGAAAATCATCTGTACGACATTCATCTCAACCGGATCCGGAACGTACTTGGATGTATGAATACCATCCATTATGGTTTTCTCCAGTTTGAACCCCATCGGCAGCCGCCCTCCCATATAAAACCCCTTGTGGCTGCGGCTGTAATAAGCATCCGTTACACGTGCCTGAATGGTTTCGCGTTCCAGCTGAGCGAACACAATAGCGATATTCAGCATAGCTCGCCCCATAGCATTTGAAGTATCGAATTTCTCTGAACACGAAACAAACTCCACGTGATGCTCTCCGAATAATTCCATCAGTTTTGAAAAATCCAAAACAGAACGGCTAATTCGATCCAACTTGTATACAATCACTGTCTCTATCTGACCGTTTTTTATATCATCCAGTAACCGTTCAAAGTCCGGGCGGTTCATGTTCTTACCAGAGAACCCCTTGTCCTGATACACTGCAATTTCGCCGCCATGAGCCTCGTAACGACATGTTTCTATCTGTGTTTCAATGGAAATGCTATCCTGCTTATCCAGAGATTGTCTTGCGTATATAGCAATCAACTTAACTAACCTGCCTTTCTTACTGGCAGGTCATAGTATCTCCTATATATATCAAATAAATTTCTCCTCACATCGCGTATCATCTGATCCGATTTTTCCGGATGATGATCTACTACGCGAAACTGATCCATGCATCCTCCTTTTTGCTGTTCTTTTTTGTTCATATTAAGATCACCCCTATTACTGCTCAGTAAATAATATTTTCTTTGTGATCCCAATATGTAGGTTGACACGAAAAACTGTAATTTTTCTGTCGTGGTCCTCCCTAAAATTCCATCTCTACTCCGAAAGTTGTTTGAAATGTACTTTTAGTCGCCCTCATAGTCGACTAGGCCTGTTCTACAAATCTTCCCCTCATTTTTCGTTCGTCGCGATTTTCCAAAATTTCTTCGCGTCCTCCTCGTCAAAAAGTGTTTCCATGTCACGAAGTAAAACAAAATCCATTCATGCATGTAGTAGGCATCATAGTCCAATGTATCTGGATCCCATTTGGCGATGCTTTGCATACGTCTCATCCCGGCAAAAAATCTAGGGAAACACTGATTAAAAGCGATATTCTTTCGCCATATCAGTATTTGTGAAATTTTTTCGGTTGCTTTCTATATATTATGCCCAGAATCGGGCTGAAGTGCCGTTAATGCCCTGCCATACTACTGCCTTTTCGGTTGCATTTATCAAAAATGGGCGCACTAAGCCATACAGAATTCTTGTGTTCTCCCGGCGCGGAAACACTTTACAAGGTTTGCACTGGCAAACAGAATGTGAAATCGGTTCATATTCTTGGCAATACCACGATATGCGACCTTGGCATAACCAAACTGTCTCTTGACAATCAGGAACGGATGCTCTACTTTGCATCGAACAGCAGATTTACGGTTTTCGCTTTCTTTATCCCAGTTGATTCCAGTATAGCTGGATGAAATCTTCAGGCTGGACGGCCGGACATTGGTTCTGAATTCGATATCGCGGAAGTGTTCATTCGCCTGAATTTCCGGGCGCTTTTCGACTCCGCTGTATCCGGAATCACCATAGCAGACCTCATCGTCTTCACGAAGGAGATTCACAGTTTCGTCGATATCGTGAACATTTGCTGCCGTTCCGGTGATGGTATGAACATAACCGCTTCCGGCATCAACACCTGCATGGACCTTCATGCCATGGTACCACTGATTGCCCTTTTTGGTCTGGTGCATTTCCGGATCGCGCTTGCCTTCCTTGTTCTTGGTAGAACTCGGAGCGGCTATGATTGTTGCATCGACGATGGAACCGCCGTGCATAATCAGTCCGGCTTTTTCCAAGCGGTCCGTTACATCCCTGAAAATCTTCTCGCCGATGTGATGTTTCTCCAATAGATGCCGGAACTTCAGCAGGGTTGTTGCATCCGGAACCTGTTCATCAAGGAAGTTGATCTTAAGGAATTTCCGCATAGCATAACTATCATAGATGGCTTCTTCCATACCCTCGTCGGACAGGTTGAACCAGTTCTGCATAAGGTACATGCGGAGCATAATCTCTATATCGATCGGTTTGCGGCCGCGCTTATTGTTGTAATAGTACGGGCGAATGATCTCGATCCAATGACTCCAGGGGATGATCTCATTCATAGAATCAAGAAATTCTTCACGTTTGGTTTTACGCCGGCGTTTGGAATACTCAATGTCACTTATTGTCAACTGATTCATGCGGCACAGCTCCTATTTTTTTGATATCTCTATTATACCAGAAATTGCTGTCCGCTTGTACCAGAAATGCTGAATTAATCAGTGTTTCCCTAGGGCTTAAAGCCGGACTGGGATCCACTTGCAGAGCAAGTGGTTTATTTGGATTTGTATCCAAACAGAAGGCGGGACTGCTGCAAAATACTGCAGCAGCCCCGCCTTCTCATATCATTCTGTTATTTGATAGGAAAGGTCACTTCCCAGTTGCCTTCTGTTCGCGTCCTGCAAGTGACAAAATCCCCCCACAGAGCATATCCGTTCAGATCCTCCTCCGATCCCAGATCAAAAATATATTCCTCATAGCTTCCCGTCCCCGCTTCATCCCAGAAAGAGACGCTGGCCGAACAGGAAATTTCCGCGCCGTCCGAATCCATCAGATAGATGTATCCGTGATTATCATAATCCAGGATGTCTTCGTAATGCGCCTGCACATGCAATTTCCCGTCAACAAAGCCCCATGCTGTGACAGTCACCCCATCGATCGGCGAAAAGGTCTGATCTTCCTGCGCGGATAAATACGCTATGGTATCTTTCTCCCACTGCTGAGCATCTTCGATATCCCCTCCGGCATACCCTCGAATGTTTACGTTCGTCTGCACCTCTTGCGCGGATGCAATGTTATCCAAAGACAGTTCCGTGAGTTCTCTTTCCAGTGTCTCTTTTCCGCTCAGAAATTCCGCCACGCGGAAAGTCATTTTTCTGCCCTTGATGCGTTTTCCGTCCATCTGCTGAACAGAGATCAGAAACGTAGCCTTTTTGCTTTCCTTGTCAAAGTCGACCAGGCTGCAGCCGCCAATCTGGTCGCACGTTGTCTGTATGTCATAGCTGTCAAACAGATCCGTCGTCTCATCAATGCGATCCCCGGTCAGATCCTGCATTGAAATATAGATATCTGCCGAATCTTCATGGACATATATCGCTTCTACACTCATTCGAATTCCGTTGTCCTCGCAGTCCTCATTCACCGGCGTAAGCTTCTCCGCAATCTCCGGATACAGAGAATACAACAAGTCATATGCGGGCATAACCCCGGCTGCCGTAGCGATAGACAGAGAGGACAGCGATAGGGCGGCAATCAATGCCAGACTGGCAGCAAGCGTCCCCGTGCGTTTGAAAAATCTTACGGATGACTTTTGACTGTGCTTCACATAATCTATGCTCTCCCGGATATACTTATCCTCAATATTCGACAATATCTGCTGTGTTCGTTCTGTTTTCATTCCAATAATCCCTCCGTTCTGAGATAAAATTTCAATTTTTCCCGTGTCCTGTGAAGATGCACGGTAACATAATTCCGACTCACTCCGAGTTCTTTCGCAATTTCCCGGATCTCTTTGCAGAACCAGTATCGCTGCACGAAAATCACGCGATCCTTCTGTTTGATCTGCCCCAGAAAACGGTTCACATAGTCTGACAGTTCACGGACTAATACCTCATCCTCCACAGTCCCAGCGCTTTCCAGACACTCGGACACTTCCTCCAGCAGCACGTCATAATAGCTGTTTCGTTTCTGCGCCGTGTTGCTCTGATATCTCTTCAGAGACAGATTTCTCGCAATCCGGCATATATAGGATGACAAGGGATCCGGGCGCTCCGGCGGAATGTTATTCCACACCGCAAGATAGGCGTCGTTCACACACTCCTGTGCATCCTGCTCAGAGCGCAAAATTCGCCGGGATAAACCTCGGCACAGATTTCCATACTTATGATCCAGTTCTGCAATTGCCTGTTCGGAACGTTCCAAAAATAATTCTACGATCAGCTGATCCTCCACACAATTCACCTCCCTGCTTCACCTGTATACTACGGTTTCAGAACGTGAAATTACACTTCAAATAAATTTAGGGACTGAAATTTTGCAAAAAAATCTGCCCGGACAGTTTTCACTGCCGGGCAACCTCATGTTTCTTTCTTTATTTTACCGCTTCTTTGATCGCTGCGAGCAGTTCCTCGTAGGTCTCATATGCCGGCAGATCCGGGTTGTCCTGCCGGATGTTCTCCGGGCTTTTGAACAGGAAGCCTGCCTTGCTGGTGCGGATCATAGCCAGATCATTGTAACTGTCGCCGCTGGCGATCGTATCATATCCGATGGATTGCAGCGCTTTTACCGTAGTAAGTTTGGATTTCTCACAGCGCATCTGAAAGTCTGTGATTTCTCCGTTCTCCGCTACTACCAGAGAGTTGCAGAAAATCGTCGGCCATCCCAGTTTTTTCATGAGCGGTGTCGCGAACTGCTCAAATGTGTCGCTGATGATGATCACCTGAGTAAAGGAGCGGAGCTCATCCAAAAATTCTTTTGCTCCCGGGATCGGGTCAATCTTCGCAATGGTCTCCTGAATCTCCTTCAATCCAAGACCATGCTCCTTCAGCACACCGAGTCTCCACTTCATCAGTTTATCGTAATCCGGCTCATCCCTGGTTGTCTTTTTCAGTTCCGGAATCCCGCTCTCCTTCGAAAATGCGATCCAAATTTCCGGGACCAACACGCCTTCCAGGTCTAAACAAACGATATTCATGTACTTTTCCTCCTTATGCGTCCTTTTCCTGTTCGATTATATCATCAATCAGCAAAACTGTTAACTACTTTTTTCTTATCTATAACTTCTGCGCGAACGGCTCCGGTCTTTTACATCTGGAAGAAACCCGGATCATCGTCCCTGCCCGGCTACTCTCCTCCATCCCTTCCACAACATCCAGCACATGGTATGCCAGTTCCTTACAGGCCCTGTTTTTCCTACCCGCAAAGATGGCCTCCGCCATTTCCGCAGCCCCCAGGCCACGCACATTGCCGGAATACTCACCCACTGGCTCCAGAATCCGGGTAACCACTTTTCCCTGCTCATCCGACTGAAGCAACCGCACCGGATTTCCAAAATCATTGGAATTTCCCAGAAGCAATATCCCTTTCGTTCCATAAATCACAAAGTCCGCGCGATCCTCCATCACCGTCTCATTGTCCTCGTGGATCGTCCCTGTCACGCCACTTTCAAGCCGCAGGATCGCAGATACGATGCTCTCATTTGGGGTATCAATCTCCTTCCCATAGTCCGCCATTCCGGGGATCATCCCCACCCGCTTCGGGTAGGGGGCACGGACAAAAGCACCCAGCTCGGCGACCGGACCGAGAAGTGCGATCAGACCGGTCAGATAATACACCAGGTAATCCCGAAGCGCGCCCGCGCCCGGCATCCTCAAAAATGGGAATAGCAATGTCAGCAGATCGTTATTTCTATTGATGGCAATGCTGAACGAATTTACCTCTCCGATCAATCCATCATCCACTGCTCTGCGCGCTGTCTGATGCGCCGTTCCCAGAAAGGTATCGGGCGCGCACCCCAGATACAATCCGCTCTCATCTGTCAACCGAAGCAGCTGCGCCGCCTGATCCGTTGTCTCCGTGATCGTTTTTTCCGTGTATACATGTTTTCCGGCTTCCAACGCATCTTTTATGAGTGAATAATGGCTTCCCACCGGGGTCAGCACCACCACCATTCCGATTTCCGGATCACTCATCATCTCTTTTGCCGTACACGCCCGGATTCCATACTTCTCCGCTTTCTTCCTCGCATTTTCCAGATGTCCGGCGCACACGCTCCTGACGTTTAGTCCGTCAAACAGATGAAGCATATTCTCCAGATACGTGTCGCTGATCGCCCCGGCTCCGATTACCCCAACATTCATAATATTTTTGCGCATTGTCATCCCCCCTATACAAGTTTATCGTAATACTGCTCTTCTTCCACCAAAAAAGAGTGACGTCATGCAGAACACACGGTGCCACTCTTTTCCATAATATGGATAACCATCACTTCTT
>CADCMM010000048.1 GCA_902802515.1 uncultured Lachnospiraceae bacterium | reverse complement strand
CTGCAAACCTATCTGCACGCCGCTCAAATGCGATAGAAGCATATGCATTTTCGCGGCGGCAAGGTTTTGGCAAGAGTTCACTCGCACGACGATCGTTTTTTGTACAAGCATACTGTCCGCAATCCAAAGCGTTACTGCATGGCTTGTGAAGGAATAATGTCTGATGAAAACGATCGGTTTCTGACTGAGCTTTGCAAGTTACGTGCTCGGACGAGGAGCAAACGCTTTTATCGGGAACGATGTCCGAGCAAATGTAACGCAGCAAAGTGAAGGTCGGAAACTATGTTTTCAGCAGATATTATTCCTTACAAGCCGTCATTACATAGTGGGTGTTCCAGAAATTATAGATTAGGAAACACTTGATGTGTTTCCTAATCTATGCCTATTGGGACGGCTAAGGAAGCTTTGATTCAGCGAGATTTTTCTATTTTTCCTCTTCTGCCACTTTCTGCTCTAATTCCTCTTTCAGGCTTCTTTTTGGAGCGTTTTTCTTTGCTGTGCTCTTCTTTGCTGCGGCGCCTGTACTCTTTCCTGCTGCGGTTTTCGCTGTCGCTGTTTTTTTCGCTGCCGCAGACTTTTTCGCTTTCGCAGCTTCATTCTGGGAGTGTTTTTCTTCCACTCTTGTGCAGCTGAAAACGGAAATTCCCATAGGCGGAACTTTAATGCGTATGGAATCTGGTTTCTCATCACATTCGTCTTTCTTTGAGGTCTTCACTCTCGGATTCAGATTTCCCCCACCGCCAAATTCTGCCCGATCACTGTTGAAAATTTCTTTATATTTACCCGGGAAAGGCACCCCGATTTTGTGATCCTCGTAACAAAGCGGTGAAAAGTTGCACACTACCAGAAGCATTTCGTCTTCTTTTTCCGACTTTCTCAGGAACACCAGCATATTCTCATTGGCAGAAATACAATTAATCCATTCAAAACCCTGCGGATCGTAATCTTTCTGATACAGTGCAGGGCTGCTTTTATACAATTTTAACAGCGCTTTCATGTAACGCTGCATGTTCTGGTGTTCTTCATTCTGCAGAAGATTCCATTCAATGCTGCGCTCTTCCCACCACTCGTCAAACTGGGCAATATCCTGTCCCATAAACAGCAGTTTCTTACCCGGATGCGTCATCATATATCCGTAGGCCGCCCGCAGGTTGGCAAACTTCATTTCCCTCCGACCTGGCATCTTCCCTACCATAGAGCCCTTGCCATGCACCACCTCGTCATGAGACAGGGTCAGGATAAAGTCTTCGCTGTAATTGTAGATCATGCTGAACGTCAATTCCCCGTGATGATAGCCTCTGAAGATCGGATCCAGCTGCATATAGCCAAGGAAATCATTCATCCAACCCATATTCCATTTATAGTCGAAGCCCAGTCCATCGTCATCAAGAGCGCCTGTGATCTTCGGCCACGCTGTGGATTCCTCCGCGATCAGTAACGCGCCGTCTATCTGTTTTTTAAAGATGGAATTTAGATGTTTCAGGAATTCCACGGCCTCCAGATTCTCTTTACCGCCATACATATTGGCAATCCATTCGCCATCATTCTTTCCATAATCAAGGTAGAGCATAGACGCTACCGCATCCATACGGATACCGTCCGCATGGTATTTTTTTGCCCAGAACAACGCATTGGCGATCAGATAATTCTTTACCTCCGGTCTGCCATAATTGTAGATCAGCGTACCCCAGTGCGGATGATAGCCCTGGCGGGGATCCTGGTGCTCATACAGGCATGTCCCGTCAAATCCGGACAATCCCTGCACGTCCCTCGGGAAGTGAGCCGGAACCCAGTCTAAAATCACTCCAATTCCCTGCTCATGCATATAGTTCATGAAATACATAAAGTCTTTCGGAGAACCATATCTGGATGTAGGCGCATAATATCCTATCACCTGATAACCCCAGGAAGCATCCAGGGGATGTTCCATCACCGGCATCAGTTCTATATGTGTATAACCCATCTCTTTCACATATTCCGCAATCATCGGCGCCAGTTCCCGGTAATTATAAAACGTTCTGTCATCCTCCGGCTTTTTCCAGGAACCCAGATGCAGTTCATAGATGAACATCGGCTTTGTCTTTGTATCGGTTGACTTTCTCTGTTCCAGCCATTTCTCGTCTGTCCAGTCAAATCCGCTAAGATCTGCTACAACCGATGCCGTAGCCGGGCGCAGTTCCGCCGCGTTGCCGTAAGGATCCGCTTTCAGATAGGTCAGTCCGCCCTTTGCTTTGATTTCATATTTGTAAACGGTTCCTTCCTTCAGTCCGGGAACAAATAATTCAAAAATGCCGGAATCCCAAAGTCTTCTCATGGGAAGTCGCCGCCCATCCCAGAGTACAAAATCGCCTACCACGCTGACACGCACTGCATTAGGCGCCCATACTGCAAAGTACACGCCGGATACCCCGTTGATGGTCATCGGGTGCGCTCCCAGTTTTTCATATATCTCATAATTAATGCCGGCATTAAATTTTTTTGTCTCTGTTTCTGTAATCTGCGGCGCAAATGCATAGGGATCTGCCTGTTCCTGCACGCTGCCGTCATCGAAAATCACCTCGAGACGGTATTCGGGGATCTTTTTTCCGGGAAGCAGCGCTGCAAAGAAGCCGGCCTCATCCTCCCGATCCATCGGGTAGGATTTCTTCACACCTTCCACTTTCACTGCGATCTCTTTCGCAGTGGGAATAAAGGTTTGAATCAAAACACCTTCATCCGTCAAATGCGGGCCAAGAAATTCATGTGGATTGTCTTCGTCTGAATACACCAACCCCTCAATTTTGCCCCAGTCCATCATTTTATACAATTGCTTGTTCATAAGGTGCCTCCTCCCATTATACATTGCTGCCGGTTTTTATGCGTCTTTTATACGCTATCACATTCCACACATCCCAAAATAAAAATATAGTCCTTAGCAAGTAAACTTGCGTGGCCTATCTTTATATTTTGCTGTGATAGCTCAGCTATCCCGCAACACCAAAAACATAGCTGAATTTCAATTCAGATTATACCATATTCTATATACAAATTACAACAAAAAGGGTTAATTTATAGCATGAATAAACAGTCCGCTTCTCAGTTTCGGCTCAAACCAGGTGGATTTTGGAGGCATCAGCTTGTCCGCGTCTGCTACGCCGAACAATTCCTGAATGGAGGTGGGGTACATGGCAAATGCCACAGCGCAGTCCTGGTGAACCCTCCGCTCCAGTTCCTCTAATCCTCGGATTCCGCCAACAAAATCGATTCTGGCATCTGTTTTCGGATCGTCAATGCCCAAAACCGGTGACAGTATCTCCCGCTGGAGAATGGACACGTCCAGGCCTTCTACCGGATCATCACTTAAAAACTCCGGTTTCATCTCCAAAAGATACCACTGTTTCTCCAGATACATTCCCATCTGTCCTTTTTTCCGCGGACGAACCGCTGCAGCAAAGGCTTGTACTTTGCATTTTTCGGAAATTCTCTCTAAAAAGCTTTTTTTATCCAGTCCGTTCAGATCCTTAACTACCCGGTTATAGTCCATGATCATCAACTCTTCGTCCGGGAATAGCACAGACAGAAAATAGTTGAACTCTTCTGTACCATTATAATCCGGGTGTTCCTGCCTGCGCTTTAGTCCCACCTTCACGGCAGACGCACACCGATGATGCCCGTCCGCGATATAAATCTTATCAATGTTCTCAAAGGCTTCCTCCACCGCCTGTACTTCCTCTGCAGCCAAAATGCGCCATCCACGGTGAGTTACCCCATCCTCTGTGGTGAAATCGAAGATGGCTGGCTGCGATTTCGCCTGGTCTACCGCCTGCTGCAGCCGTTCATTTCTCCGATATGCCAGGAAAATCGGGCCGGTCTGGGCATCACAGGCATCCACATGGCGAATACGGTCTTCCTCTTTGTCCGCCCTGGTATTCTCATGTTTTTTTATCACGCCGTTTATATAGTCATCAATAGACGCACAGGCCACAATGCCAGTCTGCGCTCTGTCGTTCATAACCAGTTCATACAGGTAATAGCATTCCTTCTCATCCTGCACGAAACTGCCATCCTTTACCATATCCCAGAGCATGTCGTGGGCTTTTTGATATACCTCCGGCGCATACATATCATGCTCTTCCTCAAACTGAGTTTCCGCCCGGTCGATATTCAAGAATGACAGCGGTTCTTTTTTTGCCGCTTCCCGGGCTTCCGCCCGGTTATACACATCGTAAGGAAGCGCCGCTATTTTTTCCGCCAGTCCCGGCGCTGGATGGATTCCCCGAAATGGATGAATGGTCGCCATATTAAATAACCTCCTGTTTTCTGAATGCCAAACCCTTTATTTGATCACTCTTACCCTGATCACCCCGTCAATCGCTTCCAATTGCTTTACCGTCTCTTCATTGATGGCATCTTCCAGATCTAAAAGCGTGTAAGCATAGGCTCCCCGGCTGGTATTTCCCATATTCACAATGTTGGTATCCGACAAAACCGTGGTGAACTTGCTGATCATAGATTTGACATTTTTGTGATATACAGCGATACGGGAAGCGGTCTCACAGGTTCGAAGATTACAATTGGCATAATTCACGGAATTACGGATATTTCCGTTCTCCAGAAAATCTCTGATTTCCTTTACCGCCATCACCGCACAGTTGTCTTCGGACTCTTCCGTAGAAGCTCCCAAATGAGGAGTCACGATCACACCAGGTTTCCCAACCGTCTTGGTATTCGGGAAATCGGTAACATACTTTTTGATCTTCCCTTCCTCCAGCGCCTTCAGCACCGCGTCCTCATCTACCAGCAGATCTCTGGCAAAATTGAGGATGACCGTATTTGGCTTCATTAAATCTAAAGCCTCCTGACCAATCATCTCTCTGGTACTGTCCAGCAGCGGAACATGTATTGTAATATAATCACACTGTTTATAAATCTCATTCACATCATTAATATGCTTGATGCTCCTGGAAAGGTTCCAGGCAGCGTCTACCGAAATATACGGGTCGTAACCATACACTTCCATTCCAAGATGAGTAGCCGCGTTCGCCACCAGGACTCCGATGGCTCCAAGGCCGATAATTCCCAGCTTCTTGCCGGAAATCTCACTGCCGGCAAATTGTTTCTTCACTTTTTCCGTATCTTTCGCTACATTTTCATTCTCTGTCTGAGCAGCCACCCAGTTAACACCGCCCACAACATCTCTGGCGGCCAGCAGCATACCTGCAAAAACCATCTCTTTTACTCCGTTGGCATTGGCGCCCGGAGTGTTAAACACAACGATTCCCCGCTCTGCGCACTCCTCCAGCGGGATGTTGTTTACTCCTGCGCCGGCCCTGGCAATTGCCAGAACATTTTCAGGGATCTCCATATCATGCATATTAGCGCTGCGCACCAGAATGGCATCCGCCTTCTTTAAGTCCTCTGTTTTCTCATAGTTATCTGTAAAGCGTTCCAGTCCCACAGGGGAAATCGGGTTCAAACAAGCATACTGATACATCTCTATCTGTTCTCCTTTTCAAAATCATTCATAAACGCCACTAATTTTTGTACACCCTCTATCGGCATCGCATTGTAAATGCTGGCTCTCATACCGCCCACACTGCGATGACCTTTCAAGTTGACAAAACCAGCCTCCGTGGCGGCAGCTACAAATTTCGCGTCCATCTCTTTGTCACCGGTTACAAAAGGAACATTCATCAAAGAGCGGTCCTCCCTGCGCACAGTGCCTTTAAATAACTGGCTCTGATCCAGAAAATCATAGAGGATCGCCGCCTTTTTCTCATTGCGCTCCTTCATCGCTTCCAGACCGCCCATGGATTTCAGCCATTTAAATACCTTGCCGCAGATATAGATGCAATAACAGTTCGGCGTGTTGTACAGAGAATTGGCGTCTGCGTGAGTCTTAAATTTCATCATAGTAGGAGTTCCCGGCAGAACATCATCTGTGATCAGATCCTCTCTCACAATGGAAATCACCATTCCTGCCGGTCCTATGTTTTTCTGCACGCCGCCATACACAATACCATATTTTGATATATCCATCGGTTCAGACAGGAAGCAGGAGGACACATCCGATACCAGCAGTTTCCCTTTTGTGTTGGGAAGCTGTTTATATTTTGTCCCGTAGATCGTATTGTTTTCGCAGATGTACACATAGTCCGCATCCGGGCTGATGGGCAGGTCTGAACAATCCGGAATATAAGAAAACGTCTGATCCTCACTGGTCGCGATCTTGTTCGCCGTTCCGTATTTCTGAGCCTCCTGATACGCTTTTTTTGCCCACTGTCCGGTGACAATATAATCCGCCACACGGTTTTTCATCAGGTTCATGGGGATCATGGCAAACTGCAAGGAAGCTCCTCCCTGCAGAAACAGTACTTTGTAATTGTCCGGGATATGCAGCAGATCCCGCAAATCCGCCTCTGTTTCATTCAATAGATCATCAAATACTTTGGAACGATGGCTCATCTCCATCACGGACATCCCGCATCCTCTGTAATCCATCATCTCTTCTGCCGCTTCCCGCAGCACCTCTTCCGGCAACACTGCCGGACCTGCGGAAAAATTGTACACTCTGCTCATTTTTTCATCCTCCTCATTTACATATCGTTTTGATACATTTCATACATAAGTATATTTATGAAAGTCCTACGCTGTCTGCGCACTTTGTGCTCCCGACAGCGTAACCCGCATTCGCAATCCGGACTATCGTCCTGCTTGCTCATACGGATCAGTCCATCTAGTGAAAGTGCATCTTATCGCACAAGTGCGATAGCTGCACTTCCACCGATGGGGACTTTCATTGTATATCGTCCTGGTCAAAGGCCTCATCAATCGCGTGGCCTGCCGGCACCATCGGAAATACTTTGTCATCGGAATCGATGATGCAGTCCAGCACCACCGGTTTTCCAAGTGTCAAGGCCTTTTGCAGCGCAGGCGCAAACTCTTCTTTCTTTTCTACACGGATGCCCACCGCGCCCATGGCCTCTGCCAGCTTCACAAAATCTACCGCATCGTTCAGCACAGTCTGAGCATAACGCTGCCCATAGAACAGGGTCTGCCACTGGCGCACCATACCCAGCACATGATTGTTGATCACTACCTGAATGATGGGAATGTTATAACGTGCTGCCGTAGCGATCTCATTCATGTTCATACGGAAACATCCATCTCCGGCGATATTAATGACTGTCTTGTCCGGTCTTCCGATCTTGGCTCCGATGCTGGCGCCCAGCCCATATCCCATGGTTCCAAGGCCCCCGGAAGTAAGCAGGGTACGGGGTTTGGAATACTTATAATACTGTGCTGCCCACATCTGATGCTGACCTACTTCGGTGACGATCAGAGCGTCTCCCTTTGTTTCTTTATATATTTCTTCAATAATGTATGGTCCGGTCAGTGCATTCTGGTCATATTTCAGCGGATGCTTCTCTTTCAGCTCTTTCATGTAATTGATCCACTCATTATGGTGATACTCCTCAAGGCGGGCATTCAAGCGCTTCAGCACCTCTTTTACGTCTCCGATAATGCTGGCGTCCACCAGAATATTTTTATTAATTTCCGCTGGATCCACATCAATCTGAAGGATTTTTGCGTGCTTCGCAAAACGCTTTGGATTTCCTGTAACACGGTCGCTAAAACGGGCTCCAACAGTTATCAGCAAATCACACTGGGAAACGCCGAAGTTCGCCGCCTTTGTACCATGCATTCCCAGCATTCCACAGTAAAGTTCATGGGTACCGTCAAAGGCACTCTTGCCCATAAGGGAATCCGTCACCGGAGCCTGTACTTTTTCCACGAACTCCTTCAATTCTTCAGAAGCGTTGGAGATCACTGCGCCGCCTCCCACAAAGATAAAAGGCTTTTTGCTCTTCTGGATCATCCGGATTGCCTGCTCCAGATCTGCTTCCCGAATATATCCCTTGCTGGGTTCTACCGGTTCCGGAACCACAGGAGTATATTCTGCCAGATCGGCTGTGGCGTTTTTCGTGATATCAATCAATACAGGGCCGGGTCTTCCCTCTTTTGCAATGCGAAACGCGCTGCGCACCACATCTGCCAGCTGCTGCACATCTTTTACAATATAATTATGCTTTGTGATAGGCATAGTGACACCGGCAATATCAATCTCCTGAAAACTATCTCTGCCCAGCAGGGAAACCCCTACATTTGCTGTGATGGCCACCAGCGGAACAGAATCCATGTAGGCAGTGGCAATACCTGTCACCAGATTCGTAGCTCCGGGTCCGGAAGTAGCCATGCAGACTCCCACCTTACCGGTAGCCCTGGCATAGCCGTCCGCCGCATGGGAAGCGCCCTGCTCATGTGAAGTCAGAATATGCCGGATCTCATTACTGTGCTTATATAATTCATCATATACATTTAAGATAGCTCCACCGGGATAACCGAATATGGTGTCCACTCCCTGTTCCTTCAGACACTCGATTAATATTTGTGAACCTGTCAATTTCATGTACTTGCTCCTCTCGTTCTATCAGCTTCGCATCTTCACAATTATCATGCAAAATTTATCCTTTTATTTCACAGACAGCTCCAGAACTGCGCCGCGGTTTCCTGAAGTAACCATGGATGCATATCTTGCCAGATAACCGGTCGTAATTTTGGGTTCTCTGGGTATCCATGCCGCCCGCCGCCTTTCCAGTTCTTCCTCGTCAACATCCAGTTCCAGCTTCAGCTGAGGAATATCGATTTTGATAATGTCTCCCTCTTCTACCAGAGCGATAGGACCTCCCACAGCAGCCTCCGGTGAGACATGTCCGATGGATGCGCCTCTTGACGCGCCGCTAAAACGTCCGTCCGTGATCAATGCCACGGAAGATCCCAGACCCATTCCGGCGATAGCGGAGGTCGGATTCAGCATTTCCCTCATGCCCGGTCCGCCCTTCGGTCCCTCGTAGCGGATCACCACCACATCCCCGGCCACGATCTTTCCGCCCAGGATCGCTGCGATGGCATCCTCCTCGCAGTCAAAAACGCGGGCCGGTCCCTCATGTACCATCATTTCCGGAACCACTGCGGAACGCTTGACAATGCCGGAATCAGGCGCCAGATTGCCTTTTAGCGCCGCCAGTCCTCCGGTCTCACTGTATGGATTCTCAATCGGACGGATCACATCAGGATTCAGATTTCTGCAGTTTTTAATATTCTCTCCCACTGTTTTCCCTGTCACTGTCAGGCAATCCAGATTCAGCAGGTTCTTTTTCGTCAGTTCATTCATCACTGCATAGACGCCGCCGGCCTCGTTAAGATCCTCCATGTAAGTAGGACCTGCCGGCGCCAGATGGCACAAGTTCGGCGTACGCGCGCTGACCTCATTGGCAATATCCACATTCAATTCCACTCCGGCTTCATGAGCGATGGCCGGAAGGTGCAGCATGCTGTTGGTGGAACAGCCCAGGGCCATATCCACGGTCAAAGCATTCATAAACGCTTCTTCTGTCATAATATCTCTGGGCCGGATATCCTTTTCCAGCAGTTCCATGATCTTCATCCCGGCATGCTTTGCCAGTTTGATACGGTCAGAGTAAACTGCCGGGATCGTACCGTTGCCCCGAAGCCCCATGCCCAGTACTTCTGTCAGGCAATTCATACTGTTGGCGGTGTACATACCGGAACAGGAACCGCAGGTAGGACATACCTTGTTTTCGTATTCTCCCACCTCTTCATCCGTCATTTTCCCGGCAGCGTGTTCTCCCACCGCCTCAAACATAGAAGAAAGGCTTCTCTTCTTACCTTTCAGATGGCCGGCAAGCATAGGCCCGCCGCTGACAAATATTGTCGGAATGTTCAGTCTGGCGGCCGCCATCAAAAGTCCCGGCACATTCTTATCGCAGTTCGGTATCATAACCAGAGCGTCAAACTGATGCGCTCTGGCCATACATTCCGTGGAGTCCGCGATCAGATCTCTGGTCACCAAAGAATACTTCATTCCCTCATGTCCCATGGCAATTCCGTCACACACAGCAATGGCCGGGAAAACTCTGGGAACTCCTCCTGCCATGGCAACGCCCAGTTTTACGGCTTCTGTGATCTTATCCAGGTTCATATGCCCCGGCACGATCTCATTATAGGAATTCACAATGCCGATCAAAGGCTTATCCATTTCTTCTTTTGTCAATCCCAGGGCATTGAACAGGGAACGATGGGGCGCCTGCTGAATTCCTTTTTTTACTGCGTCACTTTTCATAATCTTTCTCCTCACTATACTCTCTGCGCGATCTGATCGCCCATCTCTACGGTACCCACCTTTATGCAGCCCTCTGACCAGATATCACCGGTGCGATATCCATCTGCAAGCACCTGTCTTACTGCTGCCTCGATTCCATCCGCTGCCTCGTCAAGATCCAGTGAATAGCGCAGCATCATAGCCGCAGACAGAATCGTTGCGATGGGGTTAGCAATATTCTTTCCGGCAATATCTGGTGCCGAACCATGGCTCGGCTCATAGAGTCCGAACTTTGTCTCATTCAGAGATGCCGAAGATAACATTCCGATAGAGCCGGTCACCATGCTGGCTTCATCGGACAGGATATCCCCAAACATATTTTCCGTCAAAATCACATCAAACTGAGCCGGATCGCGAACCAGCTGCATTGCGCAATTGTCCACCAGCATATGTTCCAGGGTCACATCCGGGTAGTCCTTTGCCACTTCCTCCACTACGGCTCTCCACAGTCTGGAAGAGTCCAGCACATTCGCTTTATCCACGCTGCAGACTTTGCATCGTCTTTTTCTGGCAATGTCGAAAGCTTTAACAGCGATCCTGCGGATTTCATTTTCATTATATTCCAGCGTATCCACCGCTTTTCGAATACCGTCCTCCGTCTTCGTATAGCGCTCTCCAAAATAGAGACCGCCGGTAAGCTCCCGCATGATCAGCATATCAAAGCCCGCCTTGCTGATATCCTCCCTCAGAGGGCATGCCGCCCGCAGCTCTTCATATAAATAAGCCGGGCGCAGATTGGCGAACAGATTTAATGCCTTTCTAATGCCAAGCAGTCCCGCTTCCGGTCTGCGCTGCGGCGGAAGCTGGTACCAGGGGGACGTTTTCGCGTCACCGCCGATGGATCCCATCAAAACTGCTTCACTGTTCTTTGCCGTCTCAATGGCTTCTTCTGTCAGCGGCACTCCGTGTACGTCGATGGAAGCTCCTCCCATCAGTACCTCTGTATAATCTAATTCAAATCCAAATTTTTTTCCGGCCGCATCCAGAACTTTCTGTGCTTCCCGGACAATCTCCGGTCCGATCCCATCTCCTGGTATCACCGCAATCTTACGTCCCATCATTCTCATCCTTTCTAATCTGTTTACGTTTCCCTATCTATCAATCCTTAAAATTTCCGGAATCTTATCATAATAACCCCGGCAAAAAACGCTTTATCCACTATCTTAATGTATTTTTCCCAATATTTCAACCCAAACACGCTAAAATGTGCTATAATGTTGCTCAGAAGTTCCACCATCCAGGAAAAAAGAAAGAACAGATCTCGCAAGTTTACTTGCGAAGAGCTGGTATTTCTTTTTTAAAGATGTGCGGAACGCACATCAAGCCGCAGACACAAGCTTCGCAAGAAGCGTCGTCAGCTATGCTGACGGTCTGCGGTCTGGATGGTGTAAAAACAAAAAAAGAAAGAGCAGATCTCGCAAGTTTACTTGCGAAGAGCTGGTATTCTAAAAAACACAAAGGAAACCAACATGGACAAACTTGATTATCAGATTTTGAATGAATTGAAGAAAAACGCCCGTCAGACAGCCTCCGACATCAGCAAAAGCATTCATCTGTCGGTGTCTACTGTTATCGAGCGTATTAAAAAGCTGGAGAAATCCGGATTGATCCAATCCTACACAGTAATTACCGATGATTCCAAATTGGGAAATGATATTACAGTGCTGATGGAGATCAGTATGGAGCATCCCAGATATAACGAGGACTTTATCAAGCAGGTAAACACCCACCCCAACATCATTGCATGCTACTATCTCACCGGAGAATTTGATTTTCTACTGAAAATCTGCTGCAAGTCCTCCGATCATCTGGAACAGATACATAAACATATCAAGGACTGCAACGGTGTGCGCCTTACGCGGACCCATTATGTGCTGCGTACTGTAAAAAATATTCACTCCTCTCCGGCTGACTGTGATGAATAAACGGAGGATACCATGAAATTTCTATTTGCTTCTGATTCCTTTAAGGGTACGTTGTCCTCGACGGAGATCTCGGATCTGCTGGAAATAAGCGCTTTCCGCCATTTTCCGGGATGCTCCTGCGTGAAGGTTCCCATCGCAGATGGAGGCGAAGGCACCGTAGACGCTATTATGAGAGCTGCCGGCGGAACGTATCGTCAGGTGACAGTCCATGGCCCTCTGTTCGAGGAACGTATTAGTTCCTATGGGATCATAGATCAAAAGAAAGTCATCATTGAAATGGCAGCCGCCTCCGGTCTACCCCTGGTTCCGGACAAACTGCGGGATCCAATGAAAACAACTACCTATGGAACCGGCCAGCTGATCCGTGATGCTCTGGACTTGGGTTTCCGCCATATTACGGTGGCTATCGGTGGCAGCGCCACCAACGATGGCGGTATGGGAGCAATGATCGCGCTGGGGGCGCGTTTTTTAGATGCTGATGGCCGACAGTTGAAGGGAATCGGCGCTGATCTTTACCATGTTTCGGATATTGATCTGACTCATCTCCACCCCGCCGTGAAAGAGACAGAATTTACTGTTATGTGCGATGTAAACAATCCTCTGACGGGTTCAAACGGCGCCACATACACCTTCGGATCTCAAAAAGGGGCTAATGAAGTTTCTCTGTCTTTATTAGAAACAGGTATGAAAAATTACGCAGCTCTCATAAAACGCAAATTTTCAATTGATGTGGATTCTATGCCCGGAGCAGGCGCAGCCGGCGGCCTCGGCGCAGCTTTGACCGTATTTTTAAACGCAAGGCTCCGATCTGGAATTGAGACAGTTCTGGACTTGATCCATTTTGATGATCTGCTAAAGGATGTGGATCTGGTGGTAACCGGGGAGGGGCGAATAGACTGGCAATCCGCCTGCGGCAAAGTTCCTGCCGGTATCGGACGGCGATGCCAGAAAGCAGGGATCCCGGCTGTAGCCATTGTAGGCGGCATGGGAAGAGGCGCGGAGGAAATCTATTCCCATGGTATCAGCAGCATCCTTCCGACGATTAACGCTGATATGGATATTGCCGAAGCTATGCATCGTTCTGCAGAACTATATGAAAACGCCGCAGATCGGATGTTCCGCCTTCTGAAAGTCGGAATATCTATGAGAAAAGAGAATTAAGATAGAAGGGGCTGTTGAACTAAATGCATTCTTTGCATAATCATAGTTTTCTGAGAGCCTCATCATACGTTGGTACTTCCTGGCTGCAAGCCTGTGCGCAGCAGGCAGGTTAGTATCCATTACGTATGATGGGAAGCGAAAGCGTTCCTCAGAAAACCATGATTATGCAATAAAGTGCTTAGTGCAACAGCCCTTTTTCTTTTTTCTCCGCTTTTCTATTCCGCAGCGCCATC
>CADCMM010000047.1 GCA_902802515.1 uncultured Lachnospiraceae bacterium | reverse complement strand
GCCGCGAAAATGCATACGGCTTAATCGCATTTGAGCGGCGTGCAGACAGGTTTGCAGCAAGAGGAACGAGATAGACGTGTTTTGAGTACAAGCATATTGTCTGCAATCCTTGTAAGGTAGTGGGTGTTCCAGAAATTATAGATTCGGAAACACCTGATGTGTTTCCGAATCTATAGAATCCGGCTCATCACTCAGACGAGCTTTGTGGTTCGTCGGAATTTTCGCTCCAGTATATTCAGCAGCAGGTACAGCAGCAGCGAGATGACGCATAAGATTACGATGCTGGTTATGACAAGGTTCAGCTGGAATGTCTGGCTTCCGTAGATGATCAGATAGCCAAGTCCCATGCGGGAACCGATAAATTCTCCGATGATGACTCCCACCAGGCAAAGACCGATGTTTACTTTCAGTATACTGATAAACAATGGTATCGTGCCCGGCAGGACGATCTTGAACAGGACGTCTTTGCGGCTTCCCTGGAGCGTGTAGATCAGCTTGATCTTTTCCTTGTCCGTTTCCTGAAAACCGGTGTAGAGGTTTAAGACCATGCCGAAAATAGCTACGGAGATGCCGGCTACGATGATGGTCCGCATATTGGCGCCAAGCCATACGATCAGAAGCGGCGCCAGGGCGGATTTCGGCAGACTGTTCAAAATGACCAGGTAGGGTTCCGCCACTTCGGATATGGTTTCATTACACCAGAGCAGGATCGCAGCCAACAGGCCGATGAGAATCGTGAGAAAAAAACTCACCAGCGTTTCCAGCAGGGTGATCCCGGTGTGATAAAAAATACTCTGATCCAGACACATGTGACAGATTGTTTTTACCACTCTGGATGGACTGGAAAAAATAAAGGCTTCGATCCAGCCAAGATTGGCGGATACTTCCCACAGCACCAAAAATAAGGCAATGATCAGGATACGAAAAACAGCGATGGTTTGTTTGTGGCGACGCTGCTTTTCCAGATAGAAAAGGTGCGCCCGGGACGCTTGAGGCATATTATTTCAACTCCTTCCATATCAGATTAAAGTATTCTTTATACTCCGGCGCGCTGCGGGAAGAGAGTGGGGTGCGCTCTTCCAGAGTCAGATGTACCGGTACAATTTTTTTGATGGTGGCCGGTCTTGCAGAAAGAATGATGATCCGGTCCGCCACGCTGATGGCTTCCGACAGGTCGTGAGTCACCAGGATGGCCGTCTTTTCTTCTTTTTTCAGAATGCGGTAGATATCATCGCACACAGAAATGCGTGTCAGGTAATCCAGAGCGGAAAAGGGTTCATCCAAAAGCAGCAGATCCGGGTTCTGGGCCAGGGTGCGGATCAGGGCGGCTCTCTGGCGCATCCCTCCGGACAACTGGCTGGGTCTGGAATTGCGGAAGGCCTCCAGACCGTAGTTGCTGAGCATCTGCTCAATCCTCAGTTTATTTTCCGTGGTGAGTTTATGCTGTATCTCTAGACCGAGAATGACGTTCTGATAGATGGTACGCCATTCCAGGAGATGATCTTTCTGAAGCATGTAGCCTACATTGGCCCGGGTTTGCGTGATGGGTCTTCCATCCAGCAAAATGGTGCCGTTTTCCGGCTGCAGCAGGCCTGAAATTAAAGAAAGCAGCGTGGATTTTCCACAGCCGCTGGGTCCGACAATCGCGATAAATTCACCTTTTTCTACCTGGAAGTTCAGGTCCGATAAAGCGTAGGTCTCGCCGTCAATACTGTGATAGGCATAGGATAGGTGACTTATCTCCAATAATGGGCTCACAGGGAATCTCCTTTTTTGTATTTATATCTTAGTTTATGAAATATGGCATCGCCTTGTTACTGTTTTGCCCTCCGGCAAAAGGAAAAGGAGCAGTTAATGAATAAAAGAAATTATCAGAAAGAACTGGATAAGATCATTGCCGATCTGGATGGCAGTGTGCCCACACTTTTTTTGCACAGCTGCTGCGCGCCCTGCAGCAGTTATGTGCTGGAATATCTGGCAGAGTATTTTGAAATTACGGTCTTTTATTATAATCCCAATATTTATCCTCCGGAGGAATACGAAAAGCGAGTGGAAGAGCTTCAGCGTCTGATGGAAAATCTGCCGGTCAAAAATCCGCTGCATTTTGTAAATGGCCGATATGACCCGAGGGAATTCTATCAGGCGGTAAAAGGTCTGGAAGGTATTCCGGAGGGGGGAGAGCGCTGCTTTGCCTGCTATGAACTGCGGATGCGGGAATCCGCAAAACTGGCGGCAGTGGGTAAGTTTGATTATTTCACCACAACGCTGTCCATCAGTCCCCTGAAAAACGCGGAAAAGATCAACGAGATCGGAAAACGGCTGGAGGAAGCGTACGGCGTGCGGCATCTTCCCTCTGATTTTAAGAAAAAGAACGGTTATAAACGCTCCGTGGAATTGTCCGCGCAGTACGGGTTATATCGTCAGGATTACTGCGGATGCGTCTTCTCAAAAAGGGAGAGAAGCTAATTTTGATTGATTTTTTTGTTCAGATTGATTATATTACTTTAAGAGTGAAAGTATGTTGAATGAAGGAGGAACCACCATGGCACAGCTCTGGGGCGGAAGATTTACGAAGGAAACAGATCAGCTGGTCTACAATTTTAACGCATCCATATCGTTTGACCAGAAATTTTATAAACAGGATATCGAGGGCAGCATTGCCCATGTGACAATGCTGGCAAAGCAGGGGATCCTGACCGAGCAGGAACGGGACGATATCGTGGACGGTCTGAAGAGTATTCTTACAGATGTGGAGAACGGTACTTTGAAAATTACCGGGGAATATGAGGATATCCATAGTTTTGTGGAGGCGAATCTCATCCGCCGCATCGGCGATACCGGGAAAAAACTGCATACCGGGAGAAGCCGAAATGACCAGGTGGCGCTGGACATGCGGCTCTATACCAGAGAGGAAGTGCAGGCGGTGGATGTTCTCTTAAAAGGACTTTTGCAGACCCTGTTAAAGCTCATGGAGGAAAATATCGACACCTATATGCCGGGATTCACTCATCTGCAGAAAGCGCAGCCGGTGACCCTGGCACATCATATCGGCGCTTATTTTGAGATGTTTAAGCGGGATCGTCAGAGACTTTCCGATATCTACCGCCGGATGAATTACTGCCCGCTGGGAGCGGGGGCGCTGGCCGGAACTACCTATCCCCTGGACCGGGAGTACACGGCGAAGCTGTTAGGATTTTACGGTCCTACCTTAAACAGCATGGATTCGGTTTCCGACCGGGATTATCTGATTGAATTCCTGGCAGCGCTTTCTACCATTATGATGCATCTGAGCCGCTTCTGTGAGGAAATTATCATCTGGAATTCCAACGAATACCGTTTTGTGGAAATTGATGACGGATACAGTACAGGCAGCAGCATTATGCCGCAGAAGAAGAATCCGGATATTGCGGAGCTGGTTAGAGGAAAGACCGGAAGAGTTTATGGTGCGCTGATGTCCATATTGACGACTATGAAAGGCATTCCCCTGGCTTATAATAAAGATATGCAGGAAGATAAGGAGCTGACGTTTGACGCCATCGATACGGTAAAGGGCTGCATTGCGCTGTTTGATGGCATGGCGGCTACTATGAAATTCCGAAAAGAAGTGATGGAAGATTCTGCTAAGAATGGTTTTACAAATGCCACGGACGCGGCGGATTATCTGGTAAATCACGGAGTTGCCTTCCGGGATGCCCACTCAATTGTGGGACGATTGGTCCTGCATTGCATTGATAAGGGAATCGCCCTGGATGACATGTCATTGGAAGAGTACAGATCCATCAGTCCGGTGTTTGAGGAAGACATCTATGAGGCTATCAGCCTGAGGACCTGCGTGGAGAAGCGCACCACGATCGGGGCTCCCGGACAGGAGGCAATGAAGCAAGTGATTGATGAGGAGAAGAAGTATCTGGAAGCTGCTATTTTCGGCCCATGGAGCGCCGAGCCGCAAAATGGGCGGGAAAATGATGCTTGACAAATATGCGCGTCAAGAGTACATTTGTGCAATAGCAGCTAACGGGCATAGTAATGGAACAGTATAAGACGAATATGAGGAGATGGAAACATATGGCACAGAATATGGATCAGAAACTGAAAGTAGGTATTTTGGGAGCGACGGGAATGGTAGGACAGCGCTTTATTGCGCTGCTGGAGAATCACCCATGGTTTGAAGTAACGACCCTTGCAGCCAGCCAAAGAAGTGCGGGAAAAACGTATGAGGAAGCAGTGGGGGGACGTTGGAAGATGGATACTCCTATGCCGGAAGCCGTAAAGAATATCATTGTGATGAACGTAAATGAGGTAGAAGAAGTTGCCTCTAAAGTAGATTTCGTATTTTCCGCAGTAGATATGACGAAGGACGAGATCAGAAAGATCGAAGAAGAATACGCAAAGACAGAGACACCGGTAGTCTCCAACAACAGCGCCCACCGCTGGACCCCGGATGTGCCTATGGTTGTTCCGGAAATTAACCCGGAACACTTTGAAGTGATCCAATATCAGAAAGAACGCCTTGGGACGAAGAGAGGATTTATCGCGGTAAAACCCAACTGCTCCATACAGGCCTATGCCCCGGCTCTGACTGCGTGGAAAGAGTTTGAACCGTATGAGGTGGTGGCTACCACATATCAGGCGATCTCCGGCGCCGGAAAGACCTTTAAAGACTGGCCGGAGATGGTAGAGAATATTATCCCTTACATCGGCGGAGAAGAAGAGAAAAGCGAAATGGAACCCTTAAGGATCTGGGGCAAGATGGAGGACGGCGTGATCAAACCGGCTGAAAGTCCGGTGATCACCTGCCAGTGTATCCGGGTTCCGGTACTCAACGGACATACCGCTGCAGTATTTGTGAAATTCCGCAAAAAGCCTACAAAAGAGGAATTGATCGACCGTCTGGTGAACTTCCGCGGCGTTCCGCAGGAATTGAATCTGCCCAGTGCGCCGAAGCAGTTTATACAGTATCTGGAGGAGGATAACCGTCCTCAGGTAAAACTCGACGTGGATTATGAGCACGGCATGGGTGTGTCCATTGGACGTATCCGGGAAGATAAAGTATATGATTTTAAATTTGTGGGCCTTGCGCACAATACGGTGCGCGGTGCTGCCGGCGGTGCGGTGCTTTGCGCGGAGACCCTGACTGCCCAGGGATATATTCAGGCAAAATAAGGAGGAACGTGAATGGGGAAATCCCTGTACATTGCGGAGAAGCCCAGCGTGGCGATGGAATTTGCGAAGGCTTTAAAAGAGAATATGACGCGGCACGACGGATATCAGGAATCGGACAATGTGATCGTTACCTGGTGCGTTGGACATCTTGTCACCATGAGCTATCCGGAAGTGTACGATGAAAAGTATAAGAGATGGAGCCTTAGCACGCTTCCCTTTATCCCCGATCAGTTTCTCTATGAGGTCATACCCTCAGTGAAAAAACAATTTGCCATTGTTAAAAATTTGCTGAACCGGCCGGACGTGGATGTCATCTACGTCTGTACTGACTCCGGGCGGGAGGGAGAATACATCTACCGCCTGGTGGCTCAGATGGCTCAGGTAAAAGATAAGGAGCAAAAGAGAGTGTGGATCGATTCTCAGACAGAGGAAGAGATCCTGAGGGGAATCCATACGGCAAAGGATCTCTCTGCGTATGATAACCTGTCAGAATCTGCCTACCTCAGAGCCAAGGAGGATTACCTTATGGGGATTAATTTCTCCAGACTTCTGACACTCAAATATGGCAATTCTATCTCGGGTTACCTGGGAGAACGCTACTGTGTGATCTCGGTGGGCAGAGTGATGACCTGCGTCCTGGGTATGATCGTACGCCGGGAGCGGGAAATCCGGCAGTTTGTGAAGACGCCCTTCTATCGAGTGCTCAATACTCTGGAATATAACGGCAGAGAATTTGAGGGAGAGTTTCGGGCAGTGGAAGGCTCCTCCTACTACCTTTCCCCGAAACTCTACAAAGAAAATGGTTTTAAAGAAAAGAAGGATGCCCTGGAACTCATTGATAAAGTAAGTGCGTCAAAACCTCTGCAGGCAGAGGTGTTTTCTATTGAGAAGAAAAAAGAGAAAAAGAATCCGCCGCTGCTCTATAATCTGGCGGAGCTTCAGAATGAATGTTCCAGGATGTTTAAGATCAGTCCCGATGAGACGCTGCGCATTGTCCAGGAACTTTACGAGAAAAAACTGGTGACCTATCCGCGAACGGACGCCAGGGTGCTGTCCACAGCGGTGGCGAAAGAAATACATAAAAATATCAGTGGTCTTCGCAGTTTCGGACCGGCGAAAAATTTTGCTCAGGAGATTCTGGAGAATGGCTCTTACAAAGGACTGGCCAAGACCAGATACGTGAATGATAAGCAGATTACCGACCACTATGCCATCATACCCACCGGGCAGGGCTTTCAGGCTCTGGGAGGTTTAAAGGGAAACAGTTTTGGAGTATACGCGGCCATCGTGCGGCGCTTTTTGAGTATCTTTTATCATGCCGCCGTATTCCAGAAAATAAATCTGGTCACGATGATGGAAGGAGAAAAGTTCTTTTCCAATTTTAAAGTTCTGCTGGAGGAGGGATACTACAAGGTATCCGGCGTCCCGGGCGATAAGCGGGGCATGGCTCAATCGGGCAGCCCTGTTTCCTCTAAGGAGAATGGCGGCTTGGAAACCCAGAGCCGGGAGACTTCTTTGGAGGAAGAGGAGATAGGGTGCGACACGGCTTTTCTTGAGGCGCTGAATCATCTGCGGAAGGGGAGCGCGATCCCGGTTCAGCGACTTTCAATCAAGGAGGGGGAGACCTCCCCGCCGAAACGCTATAATTCCGGTTCCATGATCCTTGCTATGGAAAATGCGGGTCAACTGATCGAGGACGAAGAACTGCGGGCACAGATCAAGGGCAGCGGTATCGGCACCAGCGCCACCCGGGCGGAGATCCTGAAAAAGCTGGTGGCAAACAAATACATTGCCCTGAATAAAAAAACACAGATTCTGAATCCAACGTTGATGGGAGAAATGATCTTTGATGTGGTGAATCTCTCCATACGTTCTCTTCTGAACCCGGAACTGACGGCAAGCTGGGAAAAGGGACTGAATTATGTGGCGGAAGGTACCATTACGCCGGAGGAATACATGACGAAACTGGAACACTTTATCCGTTCCAGAACGGATGGAGTTCTGAATTTGAATAATCAAACAGTGCTGCGGGGATACTTTGACGCAGCATCCGTATACTATAAAACAGCAGCTTCCAAAAGCCGCCGCAGTAAGTAAAAGTAGTATACCGGTAGAATGGGAGGAAAAATGGAAACCTGTAAAATTAAAAATCTATATAATTTGGAAGAAACCATCGCGAAACCACTCTTTGAGGGATCTGTCTATCCCTGGGAACTTTTGCCAAAAATCAATTCTTTTATTCTGCAGCTGGGGCAAACGCTTGACGAAGAAGAGTATGAGAAACGCGGCGAGGACATCTGGATAGCCAAAAGCGCATCCGTAGCGCCCACTGCCTATATTCACGGCCCGGCTATCATCGGTAAGAATGCACAGGTTCGTCACTGTGCGTTTATCCGGGGCAATGCGATCGTGGGAGAAGGGGCAGTAGTAGGAAATTCTACCGAATTGAAAAATGTGATCCTCTTTAATAAGGTGCAGGTTCCCCATTACAATTATGTGGGCGATTCTATATTGGGCTACAAGGCACACATGGGCGCCGGTTCTATCACATCCAATGTAAAATCAGATAAAAAACTGGTCATAGTCAAGGATGGAGATCAGCGATATGAGACCGGGCTGAAAAAATTCGGCGCTATGATCGGGGATGAAGTGGAGGTAGGCTGCGGCTCTATCCTGAATCCCGGAACGGTGGTGGGTCCTCACACGAACATCTATCCGCTTTCTTCCGTGAGAGAAGTGATACCTGCAAATTCAATCTACAAAAAGCGCGGGGAAGTGGCGGAGAAATACTAGAAAGGCAAGGTTTTTTGGAATGGCAAAGAGCAAGGCATATGATGCCAGCAGCATTACGGTTCTGGAGGGGCTGGAAGCGGTGCGCAAGCGCCCGGGTATGTATATCGGCAGTACATCCAGAAAAGGCTTAAACCATCTGATCTATGAAATTGTAGATAACTCGGTGGATGAACATCTGGCAGGTCACTGCAGTCTGATCACGGTCTGCCTGGAGCGGGACGGTTCCGCTACGGTGGAGGACAATGGCCGGGGTATTCCGGTAGGTATGCATGAGAAAGGAATGTCCGCGGAGCGGCTGGTCTTTACCACGCTTCATGCGGGAGGAAAATTCGACAGCACCGTCTACAAGACCAGCGGCGGACTGCACGGTGTGGGTTCGTCCGTGGTGAACGCGCTTTCTGAGTGGCTGGATATTGAGATTTCCAGGGAGGGACAGATCCATCACGATCACTATGAACGGGGAGTTCCTACCATTGAACTGGAGGCAGGGCTGCTCCCGGTGCTGGGAAAAACAAAAAAAACAGGAACCAGGGTGCAGTTTCTCCCGGACCCGGAAATATTTGAGACAACTCGTTTCTCTGCAACGGAGGTTAAGAGCCGTCTGCATGAGACTGCTTACCTGAATCCGGAACTGACCATCCTGTTTGAAGACTGCCGGGAAGGTAAGGAAGAAAAAGTAGAATTTCATGAGCCGGACGGTATCTTGGGTTATATCCGTGATATGAATAAGAATAAAGAGACCATCTGCGCCCCGGTTTATTTTAAAGGGGAAGCGGATGGTATCGCTGTAGAGTGCGCTTTTCAGTACGTGAACGAGTTCCATGAGAATGTGCTGGGCTTCTGTAATAATATTTACAATGCCGAGGGGGGCACGCATCTTACTGGATTTAAGACCACCTTTACTACGGTGATGAATACGTATGCCAGAGAATTGGGGATCCTGAAAGATAAGGATCCGAATTTTACCGGAGCCGACATCCGAAACGGCATGACGGCGGTGATCTCTGTCCGTCACCCGGATCCCAGTTTTGAAGGCCAGACCAAGACTAAGCTGGACAACCAGGACGCTGCCAAGGCGGTGGGAAAGGTAACCGGCGAGGAGATTGTTCTATACTTTGATAAAAATCTGGATACCTTAAAATCGGTGCTTTCCTGTGCAGAGAAAGCAGCCAAAATCCGTAAGACAGAGGAAAAAGCAAAGACAAATCTCCTGACCAAACAGAAGTATTCCTTTGACAGCAACGGCAAGCTGGCCAACTGTGAGAGCAGAGACTCATCGAAATGTGAAATTTTCATTGTGGAGGGAGATTCCGCAGGCGGTTCCGCCAAGACGGCAAGGGATCGGAATTATCAGGCGATATTGCCGATCCGAGGGAAGATTCTGAATGTAGAGAAAGCCAGTATCGATAAAGTGCTGGCTAATGCGGAGATCAAGACTATGATCAACTCTTTCGGCTGCGGTTTTTCGGAAGGATACGGAAACGATTTTGATATCACGAAACTGCGCTATGACAAAATCATTATCATGGCGGATGCGGACGTGGACGGCGCCCATATCTGCACGCTGCTGCTGACCCTGTTTTACCGTTTCATGCCGGAACTGATCTATGAGGGACATGTGTATATTGCCATGCCGCCCCTCTATAAGGCGATCCCTTCCAAGGGGGAGGAAGAGTACCTTTACGATGACAGCGCGCTGGAGCGGTATCGCAGAAAACATAAAACTCCTTTCACTTTGCAGCGCTACAAAGGCCTTGGAGAGATGGACGCGGAGCAGCTTTGGGAGACCACGCTGAATCCGGAGACGAGGACTCTGAAACTGGTGGAGATCGAGGATGCAAGGATGGCGTCGGACGTGACGGAGATGCTGATGGGTAACGAGGTTCCGCCGAGAAAGGCTTTTATCTATGAGCATGCGCAGGACGCTCTGCTGGATGTGTGACATCAGGAGTAATTTGTGATGGCACAGATAGATTTGAGGTAAGGAGAATATAAAATGGACGGACAGGTTATCAGAACAGAGTATTCTGATATTATGCAGAAATCATATATCGATTACGCCATGAGCGTCATTGTATCCAGAGCGCTGCCGGACGTGCGGGATGGTTTAAAACCGGTGCAAAGGAGAACACTGTACGATATGTACGAACTTGGGATCCGATACGACAGACCATACCGGAAAAGCGCCCGTATTGTTGGTGATACCATGGGTAAATACCATCCCCACGGGGACAGTTCCATTTACGGGGCGCTGGTAGTGCTGGCCCAGGATTTTAAAATGGGATTGCCGCTGGTGGACGGTCACGGAAACTTCGGATCGATAGAGGGTGATGGAGCAGCAGCCATGAGATACACGGAAGCCAGGCTTCAGAAGATCACCCAGGAAGCGTTTTTAACGGATATGGACAAGGGCGTGGTTTCATTTGGCCCGAACTTTGATGAAACAGAAAAAGAGCCGGAGGTACTGCCGGCCCGGATCCCGAATCTGCTGGTGAACGGCTCCGAGGGAATCGCGGTGGGTATGGTCACCAGCATTCCACCCCATAATCTGGGCGAAGTCATCGATGCGGTGATCGCACTGATCAAAGACAGTGAACTGAGTGACGAAAAACTCCTGGACTATATTAAGGGACCGGATTTCCCCACTGGCGGCATCGTGATCAATAAAGATGAGTTAAAGACCATCTATCAGACCGGAAGCGGAAAGATCAAGATCCGTGGCCGCGTGGAACTGGAGAAAGCCAAGGGAGGCAAAGAACGTCTGGTGATCACGGAAATTCCCTACACCATGCTGGGCGCCAATATCGGGAAATTTCTGAATGATGCGGCTGCTTTGGCAGAAACAAAAAAGACCACAGACATCGTGGATATTTCCAACCAATCTTCCAAAGACGGTATACGCATCGTACTGGAACTGAAAAAGGGAGCTGACGCGGAATATTTAAAAAATCTGCTTTACAAAAAGACTCGTTTGGAGGATACTTTTGGTGTAAACATGCTGGCGGTGGCAAACGGAAAACCGGAGACGCTAAGCCTGCGCTCAATTTTGGAGCATCACATCGATTTCCAGTTTGAGATTGCCACGAAAAAATATCAGAACATGCTGGATAAGGAACTCCACAAGAAAGAGATTCAGGAAGGTCTGATCCGGGCCTGCGATGTGATCGATCTGATCATAGAGATCCTGCGGGGCAGCCAAAGCCAGAAACAGGCGAAGGACTGTCTGGTAAACGGAGTGACAGAGGGAATCAAATTCAAAACTGCCAAGTCAGAAAAACAGGCAGCCCGGCTTCGTTTCACCGAAGTACAGGCCGCCGCTATCCTGGAGATGCGTCTGTACAAGCTGATCGGTCTGGAGATCGACGCACTTTTGGCTGAACATAAACAGACTCTGGATAATATCACGCGTTATGAGGATATCCTGAACAACTATCAGTCCATGGCAAGAGTGATCATTGACGAACTGGAAGGATACAAGAAAGAGTTTGGGCATCCCAGGAAAACTTCGATTGAAAATGCTCAGGAAATTGTTCTGGAGGAGAAGAAAATAGAAGAATTCCCTGTAGTATTCCTGATGGACCGTTTCGGATATGCCAGAACCATTGACGAGAGTACGTATGAGCGAAACAAAGAAGCCGCCGATACAGAGAACAAAGTAATCCTGCACTGCATGAATACCGGAAAACTCTGCGTGTTTACCGATACCGGAAAACAGCACCTTCTGAAGGTACTGGACGTTCCATACGGAAAATTCCGGGATAAGGGGACGCCCATTGATAATCTGTGCAATTACAACAGCAGTGAAGAAGCAGCCGTGGCGGTATTGCCTTTAGAGGAAGTGAAGAGCTGCGAACTTACCTTTGTGACAGAAGCAGGATTTGTAAAGCGGGTTGGCGGCGAAGAATTTGATGTATCCAAGCGCACGATAGCAGCGACAAAGCTGCAGGAGGATGACCGGGTGGCAGCTGTGAAAATTGCGGATGCACAGACCCATCTCGTTCTTCGGACAAAGGAGGATTATCTGCTGCGCTATCCGCTGGAAGAGATTCCAATTCAGAAAAAAGCAGCCATGGGCGTGCACGGCATCAAACTTGGGGCAAAGGATAAAGTGGCAGAAGCCTATTTTTTGGATCAAGAACAGGTTCCGGAAGTAGAGATAAGAGGAAAGAGAGTAGCGTTAAACCGGCTGCATATCGGAAAACGGGACGCCAAAGGCAGTAAAGTAAGAGGTTCATAAAGGATAAAAATCCTTGATGAAATAATAATGAAAAAGGAGAAACAGGTATGAAAAACAGATTTTGGAAACAGTCTATACTGGCGCTGACACTTGGTATGGCATTCACCATGGGGGTTTGCGCAGAGGAAACAGAAACAGAAGCTGCTGCGCAGGAAACAGAGGCTGCTGCGCAGGAGACAGAAGCGGCAGAAGAGAAACCGGCGGGAGAATTATCGGAGGATCTGTATGACTTTCAGATCCAAATCGGTGAGGATGTTATGACCTTTCCGATGAGTTATGAGGAATTTTCAACTTATGGGTGGGAACTGAGCGATCACTACACAACACTGGAGGATACTCTCAGTCCGAGCCGTTACGGTCCAGTAAATTTTTCCAAAGGCGACGATACATTGTCCGTTTATATGATTAATCTGGCAGTAAATGATCTGACGCTTAAGGAATGCCTGGTAGCCGGCGTGGAAATTGATAATTATTATTGGAATGAGAACAGTCCTCAGGTAAAACTTGCCAAGGGAATTGAAAGAGGAAAAGCGACTCTGGATGATATCAAGGCGGCATACGGAGAAGCCAGCGATATCTATGAGGGAGATCTGTACACAAAACTTACATACAGAAAAGAGTATTATTCTGAGATTGAACTTACTGTTTACAATGAGAGCGGCGTCCTGGAGGATATAGATTTACAGAATTTTGTAGCACCGGAAGGATTTGAAGCGGGATCGGCCAGTGAAGAGGTGCCGGAAGATATCGCAGCTTACAAGGCTCCTGCTGAACTGGGCGATGACTTGATGGCCTATGTTGTGGAGTTTGACGGCGCTTTGTATCAGCTTCCCTGCCCGGTGTCCGCACTGCTGGAGAACGGATGGTCTCTGGATGAAGATTCTACGGAAGAGAGTATCAGCGCACATAATACCGGCTGGGTTTATTTTGTTAAGGACAAAAGCACCTTCCATGTTCTGGCAAAAAATACCGCAGACTACGCTACCATTCCCGAAAATTGCTGGGTAGAAGAGCTGAGCGCGTCGGATAACGATAAAGAAGGGCTGCTCCAGCTTGCCGGCGGTATCGGCCTTGGAACGACGGAAGAGGAATTGTTAGCGGCTCTGGATGCAGCCGGTATCGAATATGAGACGTACGACGGCTCCTCCTACGTGTCCTATACCATAGGGGAAGATTACTGGAATGGATATACCTTCTACGTTTACAAAGATGCAGAGAGTACCGTGCATAATATGAATGAAGTTTATGAGATCGAAGTAGAACACGAAAAATGATTTGTTGTTAAATAATTAATCTTAACGCCATTTTGTGTATATGATTTATGAGCCGCTGCAAAAATCTGAAACAATTTGCAGCGGCTATCTTTGCATTTGTAAGAATTTTTAATTGAAATTTTTAAATAGTAAAGCAGAAAAAAGTTTCAGTAAGAGTATAATTATCGTTGGCAAAAAATAAGGGAAGCAGGAAATTCCCACTTCCCAATCATACAGTTTTTCTTTATGATGTTAGTTGCCTAGAAAAA
>CADCMM010000046.1 GCA_902802515.1 uncultured Lachnospiraceae bacterium | reverse complement strand
TATATTTCCGGTCTGCTTCCGGACGGTCATCTTCTTCTATTCTCCGAATGCAAAGAAGAGGACTTCCTCGCCTTAAAGAAGCAAAAAATTCTGGTTATGGGAACTTATCTGGGACTGGCTTTGCGTCAGCTAATCCCGGAGGAGAACCTGATGGTCCTCTCCCCGGATCATTCGCCCGAATTTCCCGGAAGCACCCTTCCGGTGCTTCACTATGAGATAGAGAAAAAGGCGAACCTTGCTGTCAATATTATGTTAAATGCATTAGAAAAGAAATTTGATGTGAAGCACGAATACAAGATCAGCTGATCTGCCACCTGGTATGACTGCCGTTCTCATCCTTGCTGACGATGAGCTGGTCTTCCATTTCCTGCTTTAATTCCGATACATGGGAGATGATGCCGATCAGTTTTGAGCCGCTGGCCATCTGCTGCAGTACTTTCACTGCCTGATTTCTGGAATGTTCATCCAGCGAGCCAAATCCCTCATCGATAAACATTACGTCCAGATGAATGGCAGCGGACCCCTCCTGTATCTGATCCGCCATACCCAGAGCCAGTGACAGGGCCGCCATAAAGGACTCCCCGCCGGAGAGGGTGCGGACTTCCCTCTCTTTTCCGGTGACCGTGGAGTAAACCATCAGGTCCAGGCCGCGATTCTTACCCTCGCCGGCTTTTTCCATATCATACATCCGCAGTTCAAACTGTCCTGCGGACATTTCCCGGAATCTGGCGTTCGCCGCATAAAGGATCCGCTCCAGATAGTACCGCTGTACAAACGTCTCAATATCCATGCGGGAACCGGTGACCTTCCCTGCAAGGCGGTTATACAGGTCGTCCAGTCTTTTATGTTCCTCCATTATCCTTCCACGCTCTTCCATTTTCGGAGCTAACGCGCCGTATACTCCTGAATCTGTCTTGCACTCTTCCCTGATCTGTTCCAGCGCGGTCTGTATCCGGGAAAGGTTTTCCTCTGACCGGGTCTTTTCGGCTTCCAGTTCTTCCATCACCGGGCGTTTCTGTTTCCCGATGGCTTCCCTGGCAGCGTCACGCATACTTTCCGCCGCCGTTTTTTTTCGGTTGTACGCGTCAATTTTTAACTGGAGACGCTGCGTCTCATCTTTCCGGTATCTTCCCGTGATCGCCTTCCACTCGGCGTCGGTCAGATGTTTCTCTTCCATCACTTTTTCGTAGAAGGCCCTACGCCGCTGTAGTTCTTCCTTTTGTCCGGGAAGTTCACCGCTGTAACGCAGGATCAGGGTCTTTGCATTTTCTTTTGCTGTCTTAGCCCTCTGGAGATTGGTATACGCGCTGTTATAGGCGGTATCTTTCTCATCTTTCGCTTTTTTTGCCTCACCTAACGCTGCTTTTGCTTCCTCTTTTGTCCTATAATCCCTGGTCGCCTCCAGGCCCTTCAGCGCCGCCTGGCTGCCCGCCAAAGCAGTCTTTGCTTCTGTTTCCTTCTGCGCCGCCCCTTCTGCCGCCTCTCTCAAAGCCTGCTTTGCTTCCTGTGCGCCACGCAGCGCCTCCCGGACGCCGGCCAGAATATCTGAGTTCTTCCTAAGAACTGCCCCCTCTGCCTCTACGGATTCTTGCCAGGCCATGATCAGCTGCTTTGCTTCTTCTACGGTAAGATTTTGCGGAACACCCGAAATCTGCTTCTCCATCCGCAGGCGCAGTCTTGCCACTGCGTCTTCCAGATTGGCTTCTTTTTCTGCCTGAAGCTCGCAGGCACTTTGGGCCATCCCCGATTTTTCCTGCTGTTCTTTTTGAAGGGCAGAAACTTCCCTGGCCAGCGCATCGATCATTTCCCGGGTCAGATCCTGATGCTCTCCAGCCAGCCGGCAGGGATGGGGATGCTCTATGGAACCGCACACGGGGCAGGGCTGCCCCTCTCTGAGTTTCTCTTTCGCGATAAAACCGGCCTGCGCATCCAAAAATGCTGTCTGCTTTTCCAAATACTCGGCGTTCTTACTCGCAAAGTTCTCTCTGGCCTTCGCGTAATCCTGCCGGGCCTTCTGAGCCTTCTGACGCTGCAGCCTTGTGTCATTTTGGATCTTTTTCGCGGCGGCCGCATCCGCAGCGATGCCAGCCGCCTCTTCTCTTTTTACTTTCCACAGGGCCAGCAGCTTATCTGCTTCGCCAAGTTCTTCCGACTGCTTTCTCCACTCCATCTCCCTGCGCTCCAGATCAGTCAGGTTCCTCCGGGCAGCCTCCGCCGCTTCTATGGTTTTTCTAAGCGCCGCTTTTTTCGCCGCAGTATCTGCCTTTGCCTCCTCTATGCGCTCCAATGATTCCAGGGCTTTTTTTACCCGTTCGGACACCTTGGTGAAGTTCTCCAGTTCCAGCTCCCGCTGCTCTCTGGCTGCCGTTTCCCTCTCTGACGCTTCCTGATATGCCTGATCCAGTACGGGCAGGGAATCCTGCTGCTCCTTCCATTTCTTTTCCGTATCCGCGACCGTTTTTTTTGTATCTTCGTATCTCTGATAAACTGCGTCGATCTCATATGCCGCATGGATCTGACCAAGCAATCTGACGGCAGATTCTATTTCCTCTTTGGCACGCTCACATTCCGCCAGGGTTTGCTCTGCTCTCTCCAGCTGCTTAAAAAACTTCTGGAGATTCTGCGCGGTGACAAACGCGTCCCGCTTTTCATCACGGATCGCTCTGGCCTTTTCATATTCTTTTTGCGCTTCCTGTTTTCCTTTCTGCAGCCAGTCACACAAACGTTTCAATTCTTCCAGCAGCGCCTCCATATCCGGTGCCAAAAGCCTGTCCGATGAGAGGATCCGTTTTTTCAGAGACAGCAGCGGTTCCTGGCTTTCATAGTGGTCGGGCACTGAAATATGGCTTACTTCCGTCTGGCAGACCGTCCGGATCTGCGCAATTTCAGAGAGTTTTTCCCTCCGGCGTCTGCCCAGCTCATCCACAATATTTTGATACATCTGCGTGTGGAACAGTTTCCGGAAAATCACTTTTTTGTCATCCGATCTTGCCCGGAGCAGTTCCATAAACTCCCCCTGCGCGATCATGGCAACCTGCATAAACTGGCCCTTCGTCAGACCAACGATCTCTTCCAGTTTTGCATTGGTCTCTCTGGTATTCTGAGAATATTCCAGACCGTCCGGCAAGGTCAGAGAGACTACCTCTTTTTCGTCCTTGACGCCGGTTCCCTTTTTCAGGGGCCGGACATGGCGGGGTACCCGGCGCACCGTATAGATTTGGGCATCTTCTCCCGTTCCCTCAGAGAAGCGCAATTCTACAAACGGCTCCGTATCATACTCCACAAACTGGCTCTGAAGCTCGAAGCCGTCCTTTTTATTGCTGCCGGAACTGGCTTCCCCGTAGATGGCAAATACAATGGCGTCAAAAATCGTAGTTTTACCGGCGCCGGTATCCCCGGTGATCAAAAACAGGTTTTGATTCGGCTTTGTAAAATCGATCTCCTCTTTTTTCCCGTAAGAGCCGAAGGCCTGCATCGTTAATCTCAGCGGTCTCATCCTATTCCACCTCCCAGGCGCAGTTGATCACATCCTGAAGCAGTTCTTTTTCCGGATCCTCCAGGTCACTTAAAAATGAGCAGCAAAGCTCAAAGGGATCCAGCTGCTCATCCGCTGTGTACTTTCTGCTGTAGTCTGCTTTTCTCAAAACCTCCCTACGGATTTCCAGAAGATTCGGAAAGGCCAGGCGGATGCGGTCCTGCATATCAATGACATCCAGATCCGCCTTATCGGTGAGGACCACCGTCACATAATCATTGCACCCCTGCCGCAGCACTGTGTCCAGGTTTCCCGTGATGACCCGTACCTGGCGAAGGGGCGCCAGGGGAAGAATGGCTGTCTTTATATCGCCCTTCTTTCGCATCTCCACCATGATAATGCCCTTTGGCTGCTGTGCCTCACTGACTGAGCAGGCCAGCGGCGTACCGCAGTAGCGATAGACTTCGCTTCCCACTTTCATTGGTTTATGAATATGACCGAGGGCTGCATAATCAAACCGTTCCAGAATATCCGCCTTCACCGCGTCAATATTGCCCACGGTCCGGACTTCCGAATCCATCCGTTCCATCTTATCCGGATCCATGCTGACCGGAAGATAGAACTGATGGCTGACCAATACATTTCGCTCACTCGGATCAATGGTTTCCCGTTCGATCAGCTTATGGATCGTAGCGTCATACGATAAATTATTGCCGTTTTCATCCGACCCGACGATCTGTTTCACCATAGATGGCTTCACAAATGGGAGCAGATAAAAATTCACGTTTCCGTACTCGTCCCGCAGCGTCACCTTCTCCAGGAAATCCTCTGGGCGCTGGGGCGGATTGCCGACCATATGGATCCGCTGTTTTTCAAGGACGCTGCGAAAAACGTTGACCCGGGGAGCGCTGTCGTGATTGCCGCTGATCATCATGATCTCGGCGTTCGGAACTGCCGCTGCCAGTTCTGACGCAAAGCGGTCGAACACCTCCACCGCCTCCGCCGACGGGATCGCCTTATCATAGATATCCCCGGCGATCACGATGGCATCCGGCTTCTCTCTGACTACGATCTCCACAATCTGATTCAATATATATTCCTGATCCTCCCTCAGGTCTCTGCCTATAAGTTTTAAACCGATATGCAGGTCAGACAGATGAAAAAATTTCATGGAACTGTAATTCCTCCTCTATTCCTGATTCAGCTTATCAATGATCTCCTGAAGCTGATCGTAGCTGACAAAGCCGCCGCTGAAGCTGACAATTCCGCGAAGAGGCATATAACGCATCATCGCGTCTCCCATCTCCTCCGAAATCGCTTCCTTTGCAGCAGCGCTTTCCTCTGAAGCATTCTCTTCAAATCCGGATTTTTCTTCCGAATTGCTGATGGCGCCCATAGCTTTTCCAAACAACGGTTTCAGTGCCTCCATCGCCTTAGGATACTTTTGCAGATCCATGAAGATCGTATTGACCGTCAGAGGCTCTGTGGGAGCAGAAACTGTCCCCGTCACTTCTACAGTCCTTGTCAGCTCGATATCCCTGCTGCTGCGCCCGATCTCGATCGTATAAGCGCCGGTCGGCACAAACCAGTCATGCAGATCCTGGTTCCAGTATGCAAAGGCTCGTTTTTCCAGTGTGAAGGCAACTCTCTTCGTCTCCCCCGGAGCAAGGCTGATCTTTTCCACCCCTTTCAGCTCCCGGACCGGACGGAATACTCCGCAGACCGGCGGCTGTACATAGAGCTGAATCACCTCTTTTCCGGCGATTTCCCCGGTGTTAGTAACATCCACTGTTACTGTCAGTGTATCCGTATCTTTGATGGAAGGCGCGCTGACAGTGAGATTACTGTAGGTAAAGGCCGTATAGCTCAGGCCATAACCAAACGGAAAGAGTACGTTGACCTTCTTTTTGTCATAATAACGATAGCCTACAAAAACACCTTCGCTGTATACTGCGGTATTGCCCTCGCCTCCGTAGGTAAGGTAGGAAGGATTATCCTCCAGATGTACCGGGAAGGTCTCCGGCAGACGTCCGCTGGGATTTACATCTCCCCACAGCACGGCTTTTGTTGCTCCGCCCACTGCCTGTCCTCCCAGGTATGCCTCGATCACGCCCTTTACTTCGTTGATCCACGGCATCTCTATCGGCGATCCATTATATAAAATGACGATGGTATTCGGATTTGCCTGCGCTACACGGCGTATCAGTTCATTCTGGCAGTTCGGCATCCTCATATGAGTTCGGTCATATCCTTCACTCTCAAAGGAATCCGGCAGTCCGGCGACGATTACGGCCTTGTCCGCCTTAGCTGCCGCAGCAACTGCCTGTGTGATCATGATCTCATCCGGTTCTTCATTAACGGTATCATAGCCCTGCGCATAGATGATATTTTCGTTTCCCTCCAACGCATCCAGCAGGCTTTCCACTTTAAAGCTGTTGATATGAGAACTGCCGCCGCCCTGATAGCGCGCAGCTGCAGCAAATTTTCCGATAACAGCTACTTTTTCCGCTGAAGAGATCGGCAGTACGCCATCCTCATTTTTCAAAAGAACCATGCACTCAGCCGCCAGCTCCCTTGCCAGGTCATGCTGTGCTTCCATATCCCAGGGGGTATCAGGTCTGCGGTTGGACTCATAGCGGTCGATGATCGCCAGGATCCGGCGCACGCTCTCGTCCACATTTTTTTCGTCTAGCTTGCCATCCTTTACCGCATTGACGATACGGATGTCATTCGTCCTGCCGCTGCCTGGCATCTCCAGATCTAACCCGGCCGCCACGCCTTTTACCCTGTCACTGACCGCCCCCCAGTCGCTCACCACATATCCGTCAAAGCCCCACTCATTTCGCAGCACTTCCGTCAAAAGCCAGTGATGCTGGGAGGCAAACTCGCCGTTCAGCCTATTATAAGAGCACATGACCGTCCATGGTTTCGCTTTTTTTACCGCCGTTTCAAATGCCGGGAAATAGATCTCCCGGAGCGTTCGCTCGTCTACCACACTATCAGAGGACATCCGGCGGTGTTCCTGACTGTTTGCGGCAAAATGCTTGATGCAAGTTCCGATATTTCTGCTCTGTACGCCCTGGATCAGCGCTGCGGCAAGCTCACCTGCCAGGTATGGGTCTTCGCTGAAATATTCAAAATTACGGCCGCAGACGGGGGAACGTTTGATATTTACCGCCGGACCAAGGATCACGCTCAGATCCTCGTGCTGGCAGGCGTCACCGATGCCTTCGCCGATTTTTCTCAGCACTTCCCGGTCAAAGCTGGCCGCCGTCGCGCTGGCCGCCGGGAAACAAACTGCCTTGATACTGTCGTTTACCCCCAGGTGATCTCCGCCCTGGTCCTGCTTGCGCAGTCCATGCGGGCCGTCGCTGAGCATCGTGCGGGGGATCCCTAAGCGCTCTACCGCCTTTGTATGCCAGAAATCATCTCCTGAAAGCAGAGACGCTTTTTCCTCCAGTGTCATTTCAGAAATCAATTTTTCAATATCCATTCTGTCCCCTCCAATATTAGTGTTTTAGATATATCACACGTCAGAATTACTTCTGCCATTTCCCTTCATCATTGCCAAGCACATGCGTACATACAGGCGATCCTCCGATGCTCCAAATCCATTTTATTCAAATGTTATTTCTTCCTCTGCTTTAGCATATATATCAATCTGATTCTGCACATCAAGCTTACTTACCAGCCATCCTCTTGCCATACACATTTTTATAAAATCATCAATGCGATTTACACCATTCATTTCCTTCAGAGTTACAACCACACCGAATTGCAATGGTTCCTTTGTTCTCGTGACGGTTCGCTCCTTAGTTTTTATACTTAAACCCCATAGTCCTGAATCATATGCCTTTCGAGGAACGGCTTTGTCTTTTATTTCCTCACTTATATGCTTTACATTATCCCACTTACGATACATTTTTCTTGCGTCTTCTTCATAAAGGGTAACTAATCCCTCTTCTGATTGCTTATTGTTATCAATAGACTTTATTGATGCCTTGTTTTTCTTGTTAATTATAATTCTTCCAAAATGAATATCCATTTCCGTACTAGTATAATCAACCCCTTGATTTCTATTGCATTGAGGGAAATATACCAAAGTAGCTTTGGCATAATATGGATGAGCATTATTCAAAACAGGAACTGGCAAATTATACGTATAAGTCTCATACTCTTCCGAAGTCCCCATCATAAGAAATCGTATTTCATCATTTGAAGAATGCACAATATCACTAATGTTTTTTGGCAATATTCCATATCCTATTCTATGAAAAATATCATCCTTCCTATCCCATTTTGCCGCAGAATCAATAAGCAAAGCTTTTGCAAGTTCTCTGCTCAACCCCATAATATGTATCAGATACGCAAGTTTTCTAGATACCCATGGTGCCGCAAAAGAAGTACCGCTCACATAAGCAGCTCCCATATTGTCACGGCATACCGCAATCTTGTCTTCGGCTTTTTTTCCATCTCCGCCATAATAACTCAAATCTGGTTTATTAAAGAAGGACAACACAGGACCAGTTCTGGTGTATGATGCTGATTTCCCTTTGAAATCAACAGAATTAACCACCAGCGAATTAAGAGAATCTGCTGGCGACCCTATCTTCATATTTTTCCCATTTACACCTTCAGGTACATTCGTTCCCGCCACTACAAAGATAACATCATATTCGCTTTGAATCCTGTCAAGTTCAGCGGCTTCTGGAGAAATAAAGTTAGGCTTGATTTCCGATTTAGATCCTAATGACAAATTCCATACTTTTATATCTCTATTCTTTGCAACAATATCTCTAATCAACCTCAAAACTGTAAAAGAACTGAATCCATTATGTGTTGCAACCCCAAAGTGCCTGACTCTGAATCGTCCACAACCATCATCAAGATTAGGGTTTCCTTGCGGACCGTCAACGATAATATAGCTGACTGCTGTTCCATGCTTATAATCCTCTTCTGACAGCGGAATATTTTCATCAAGCATATTCGTATATTCGACCCAATCTTTGAAATACACTTTATCATTAAATTGAGTATCAATTACGCCTATTACAGGTTCATTTGATGGCTTTGGAATCAAACCTGAATCATCAACCCATTCCTCTATTTCATCTGACATATCATCCCTATTGATTTCCGCAAAATCCGTTAAACTCATTGCCACCAAATATGAAGCATTGTTGTAAAGTAGTTTAGCCTCATCTGGCGTCAATCTCAAAGTTGTTCCATCAATAATCCTGTCATCAACAATCTGAATTCCAAACTTCGCTAATAATTTCTTTGTTTCTACACCTGTTTGATAAATGGTTATAATAGAATCTTGTGTAATTTCTTCATTTGCACGATCCACATCAAATCTTTCAACATAATTACCGTCGACCACTGTTTTTAAAAAAGCAGATTTAGATACTATATCATTACTTGAATATTCTCCTTTGTCCGCTATTTTTTGACAGTCTTGACTTGACAAGCTGCCTCCATATTGACTCTCGATAACCGTTGCAGCTTTATCTAACAACTCGATGGACTTCTCGATAGTATTCAATTTCACAAAATGAGTAAATACGTGCTTCTGAATTGTTTTTCCGTCGGCATCTTTTTCCCATACAAACTTTGCCCCGCGAATAGACTCTGTCGGCGCTTTACTACCTTCTGCTAAAACAGCTTTCATACGATTACTTTTTGCCACAATATGTTTATAGTGTACGCTGACAAGCGCCCCCTCTATATCAGTATTACTTTGCCAATATGTCAGTATCTTAGCGAGTTGATCTGCAAGTTCTCTCAAATGAATTGCTTCAACATTTTTTCCTTTTGGAAGTTTCGGAGAACCTGGTTTAGAGCCATTTGGACGCTGATCGAATCTGCCTTTCAATTGAAGAATATTATTCATCTGCGCCCTCCTCTCTTAGTTCTCTTGCAACGCTGCTCTTGGATTTTCCTGTAAGTATCTCAATTTCCCGCACTGTAAAATTCTGTGCTTGAAGTTTTTTTAAATCTTCCGGCTTCTCGTCACAAACCGAATAGTACAATCTTCTAAAGTAATCCATTCCGTCTTGAGGATTACTAAATGCAACCGCAGTTTTGATAAGATTTTTCAAATCCCCTGGATACATCTTTTCAGGCATTAGTTTCATTATCTTCCTGAACAATCTGATATCCCTGTTAGCCAGTTTCAATTTATCAAGATATCTATCCAGCATCCTTTCTGCAATCAGAAGAAGATCCTCTTTTGTATATCTGTTAAAATCAATTACAGAATCAAAACGTCTTATCAAAGCTTTATCAAAATGCTCAAACAAATTAGTAGTTGCAACGAGAACGATATTCTCATTCAGCCTGTCAAATCCCTTCAGCATTGCCGAGGTTGCTCGCCCCATCTCACGCAAATCATTTTGATTTGTTCTGTCCAAAGCAAGAGCATCTATTTCATCAAATAAAACAATTACTTTTTCAGGCTGAACAAAACTATTAATTTCCTTGAACAATGCAGCCAAATTCTTCTGTGTCTGTCCTAATTTACTATCAATTACAGCCGAAAAATCAACCATAAAGATTTCCCTATTAAGAATTCTAGCTAATTGTTTAACCGCTTCCGTTTTTCCAGTTCCGGGTAGCCCTTGAAATAAAAACTTATTTATCCCAATATTATGATCTATTGCATTCACTACCCCAAGCAAATCATTTGTAATTACATCAGGCATCAAAAGCATATCTTCCTGCGCATCTATACGTTCAAAAAAAGGTGAAACCGTTTCTGACATCTGTGGCACAAATGTATTTACATTAGATAACAGCGACATAATATATTCCGAAAGCTGATAATCACCTGACAGGTCAAAATCCTTCGCTATCTCATAGGCCTCATTACGGAAGCCAGTATCATTCTTCTCAGCATAATACTTTATTAAACTGATAACATTTTTCTTCTTCATAATCCCCGCTTCCTTTCACAAAATATTTCAAGATTATAATAGCATTCAGGGACAATTATGTCAATATTGGGACATATTTTCATAACTCTTTCAAGATAAAACTTACAAACCAAAGTCTTTCTGAATATTATCTCGCTTCAGAGTCACCACAAGCTATTGTGTTTAATTATATTGTATATTCCGTTCAGATAGTTGTTGCGGTTTTGTTCACGAAAAAGAAGTTATTTCAAGACGCCCACCTTCCTTTCTGACATAGAAAATGCCCGGATTTCTCCAGGCACAAAAGTCTTTATGAACATTTCATTTACCATTCCTATAGTCAATAGATCAAGATGCCCCTGATCATCATTTCCCTCCTCCAGATCCTCTTGTGTAAAAATTCAGAAGTTCCATAGTCGATGGTCGGTTCAGCGTCATTCACTGATCCGGGCCACCCACACCGCATCATCATTGTCCGCATATTCCTCATGGATGATGATCCGCATACCCGGCTGAGCGTACTGCAAAACAGTCCGCATATATTCCTCATCACAAGCGAAGGTCGTTTCTGTCACATCAACGTAATCCAGAGATGTTCCGGGATCATCCAGAATGCCAAACGCATACTGCACGCCGAAATCACCAAGGGGTGTTTTTGCATCCCCCTCCTGCGTTTTTCCGGTTCCGTTTTTGCCGATATAGGCATCTGTCTCAAATACCAGCGACCAGGCGTTCTTTTGATCTTTCTGTTTATCATAGAACTGCACGATAGCGTTGCTGCCCTCCGTGCAGCGTACCAGCATGACCTGATTTACACTGTCGTCTTTTCGATAAGTCTGCAGTGCCTCACGCCAGAAAGCCTGATTGTCGGAATTCACCTGTCCTGCGCTCACCGTCTCCGCCGGTTCCTCTGGGGAGGCTGGTTCTTCCGTCTCCACAGAGGATGATTCCTCTGCCTCTACGGGGATACGGTCCTCGGCCAGTTCCTCCAGCCAATGGAACTCACCGGTCTTGATCACATTATCACCGTAGATCGTGTTCCAGTCATTCGCCATCGAGATGACCTGATAACCGTTGTTCTCCCATTTTTCCTGCAGATCGGCTGCCTTCTCGGGGTCTCCGTAGTCACGCACCATCAGCACATATTTCGGTTTTTCTTTCAGGTACTTCACTCGCAGCTGCTTTCTTCCATGAGGAACCGGGGCGGGTTACCCAGTTTAGCTTCCACGGTTTCACCCTGTTCGTTTTTGTATTTGACATAGTAGGTGTAACTAAATTCCGTATTGCCGTCCGAATCCTCTCCTTCCGTCTCCTTGATGCGGCTCACCACCGCATCTACCTCAATACCATTCTCGTTGATCGCTTTGCTGCGTTTAAAATTGAATATAACCCCAATGATAACGGCTGCGATCACAACACCGACCGCAATGTAAAACAACATGTCTCTTTACCTCCTTCACAAAGCTCATTCACTGTTACTGCCCGTTCCCAGTTTCTTCATAGTTCCAAGAATCGTCTTAAAATTGCCTCCCCGGTCGTCACTGGCGCCGCTGCGGGCGAAGGCCAGAAGCGTGACGAACAGCAGACTCAGATCTGTTTCCGTTGTACGGATCCGGTAGAACCCCTGTACAGGAACCAGACTCGCCAATTTAGACTTCGCCGCCTCATCCTCCTCATGGACATTTTGGCTGCTGCTGACTGCCACAGCGATCTCCTGTCCGTTTCGCAGAATCCTGTACTCGGTCCGGACTGCTCCGGTCAAACTGGACTCTACCGTGATGCCGCTGCGCTTCAGATGCTTCCAGATGTCCTCCCCGTCAAAGGTGAAGGTGTAGTGGTTATCCAGCAATAATCCGCCGCCCCAGTCCGCCTCTTCCTCATGACCTACCAGATGGGGTGTGGTCACCCCATGTTCGTGATCAATGAAGTCAAATCCAAAAGGCGCAGTCATGGTGAATTTTGTCATCTTTGCCTCGTAGAGGACGCTGCGATTGGCGTCCTCGATGCGATGCCCCGCCTTCGCGCTGCCCACATCCGTCAGGAAATACAACTGTCTTTCCAGGCCCGGGACAGACTCCGGATAGCCGCTTTTGCCATTTTGGGCCTGCCGCGCCCTGACCTCTCCCAGTGCCTTTCTGCTTCTGATCTCTGTGACGATGACCACAGCCAGAATGGCGATGCCGGCAAAGATAAAATAGAAGCCAATAAAGCCGCCGTCATGCACTACAGTGGGATCATTCGGGTCATACAGTACGTTGATGACCATTCGGATACCGATATTGGGTTCGGCTTACTATTCGGAATAACGAGACACTGCGCTATTTACAAATTCTTTATCAAGGTCAGGATATTTTGTCCATCCTTATATTCGTAAGATACGTCATCCATAGCCTTCTTCGTCATAAAGATCCCCAGACCGCCAATTTTACGTTCCTGTGCAGAAAGAGTCACATCCGGATCTTCCTTTGCCAACGGATCATAGGGGACTCCACGATCGATAAATGTGATCGTCACAGTGACCGAATCGTCCATAACCTCCACCCGCACGGTTGCTCTTCCCTTTTCAGGGGCATAGGCATAGTTTGCGATATTGACAAAGATCTCCTCTACTGCAAGCTCGATCTGCATCTGAGCCTTCATGGGACAATCAATTGCCTCAAGATGGTTATTCACAAAGGCAGTCACTTGTGTAAGATTTTCAACCAAAGCATCCAGCTCCAGTTCATAATTCTTTTTCATCCTCTGCTTCCTCCCCTCTATATTCCATACAGAGCATCGTCAGGTCGTCGAACTGCTCCGCGTCTTTTACAAATCCGTCTACTGCCTCACGGACATTTTTCAATACCTGCTCAGGCACAGCACTTCTGTCTTGATTTAATGTGTCGATCATCCGCTGCGTACCGAACAGTTGATTTTCTGCGTTCGTTGCCTCCGGTACGCCGTCCGTATAGACAAACAGCTTTGATCCCGGCTCCAGCTGCAGCTCATACTCTTTATAGCGCACGCCATCCATACCGCCGATCACAAACCCGTGCTTATCCTTAAACAGTTCAAAGCTGCCGTCCGGTTTGCAGATTACCGGATACTCATGGCCGCCATCATAAATAGCGCTGCAGGGACTCCCTTGCCGGAAACATCCGCCATGACCATGCAAAGATGGTCATCATCCACCAGGAAGAAATCGTAAAAATCGCCGCCGACCTCTTTGGCCGGATCCATAGAAGCAAAAAGTTCAAACTCTGTCCGGTCAGGGAAGGGCGGAAAGTCATGTGGCAGCATATCGGCCTGAATGTGGGTGGCAAGTGACAGCTCCGTGCTGATGCGTTCCTTCTCCGCCGTGATCATCGTCAGGTTCTCCACATAATGGTGGATCTGCTCTTCCATCTCGTCGATGGATCCCGCGAGCTGTCCTACTTCATCCCGATTTTTGATCATCTTCGTCAGCTTCTTTCCGGTCTTTACATTTTCTCTTGCAAACCGGGCTGTCTCCTCCGTGATCTGCTTCACGGGCTTCAGCAGCATCCGATACAGATATATCCCCTGACCAATGATGACAACCAAAGCCAGAAGAAGCAATACCAGTATAACCTTATGGATATAGGCTCTTCTCGCGCTCCCGGTCTGATAACCCGTTATACAGACGCTTGTATTTCTCCCGGTAATCCTCATTCGTTGTATCCTTAGTATAGCCAAACGCATACTCACTATAGTTGTAGGAGAGAAAGCCTCCAAAAAGTAAAAGGAAGGCTGCTATCCCGATGCAGGCGTATAAGCCCGGACGGATGCTGTCCCGGTGGTATTTAGCCTCAATCGGACATGACCATACGTATGTGCCGTCCTTTTTTCTCGAAATTTTTATAGGATAATCAGACATTTCACATTACCTGCCTTTCACAATCTATCTTTATACATAAAATATGTTATCTTGATCGTTTTAGATTCCTGTAACTGATCATGGAAATATCCAGTCCCAGTACCATGTTCTGTGAACCTTCTGCCATTCCCCGCGTAAATAGATAATCCTGTAAATAATCAAATACAGAATATCCAAAAAAGACCAGATGAATGATGCAGACTCCCATATAAATCTGATGTGTTACTTTCACAAAACCAGCTCCTGCTCTGGCAAAACGCAGGGCAAGAAGTGCCACCGTCTCAATCGATACCCCTGGTTATATTTTCATACCGCATAACCGCACTCCTTCAAAACAGTGTCATCTGTTCATATCGCTCCGGCAGCTCATGCATATACGCAAAACAGTCCTCGGGTGTATACAGGATGCCATGCTTTTCACACTGTTCATGAAACCAGGGCAAGAGCTGCGCATTCTGTCTGCTGACCACTTCATAACTCTTTCCATATACTTCATGATATTGCTGCGACAACCCCGGAAAATATCCATCCAAGGCCTGGTAATAATACTCCCGGTCGGTATCCCTGCTTCCTGAAATTCCTTCAGCACTTCATATCTGCGCCTGGAATTGCAGACATTCGGCTTCAGCTTGCGGCTTAGCTCTTCGTCAGCGATAGTCAGGGACATCTGTACAACAGCTTTTGTTTTGCTGTTGATGCTTGCAAGAACATCCAGATCCCGCTGCACCCGGTCTGATTTGGTGAGAACTGCTGCCCCACGTCTGCACATAAGGGATGTCTTCACATCCCGGAATCAGCCAGAACTTACTGTATCCTACCCATATCTTATCTATTATGATACCGTCGTATATATTCATTACTTCCAGAAACAGCAATGTCTGAAGATACGCCGTCTTAAAATCGTACACACGATTCCACAGACCAATGATAAGCACAATTGCTGTCAGCATGACGATATAAAACTCTGTCATGAAGATCTTTCTTCTTTTCTTTATTGTTTCCTGCGTGGTAAGGCCTAGTTCTATCGCACGCTCCTGTACTGTTTTCGGATAAAAGTACAGTCCGTCAATTGCTCCACCACGAACAGCATATCTTACCATCCCCGTAAAGAGCAGACAGTACAATATCAATTGAAGAACTATCATATACTTACGCCTCCCTTATAAGGTCATACATATGAAACCGTTCCCCGCCTGTTCGGATTCTGTCAAGTTTCATGCCAAGATGCTGATATCTTTGGGACTTGTCTTTGTCATCTGTGTCAAGAATCACCGGCACATTACGACTGTCAGCAAGCTTATATGTGTAATCTAGCATTTGTCTCATGAAGCCCTGCTTCTGATACTCCTTTCTCACTACCAGCATCTCGATCCTTATAAATTTTCTCTTGGCTTTTCGCATTCTGGTTTCTATGGTTCCACCTTCAGAGAAACAGGCCTTAATAAACCTTTTCATATTTGAAAAACCGCCCAGAGCTCTTTTCTCAGCAGATATCATTTTCAGACCGTCTATAAAACTCACAGCCCCTGCTCCGTCTCCGCTAAGCATTAAATATCCTTCATGCTTTTCGCTTGTTGCATAGAGCAATCCCGCATTATACGCCGCACGAACAATGGCATTCATATAAACGAACATATTCTTCCTTGTGGAAATATACTGTACAAGACCAATATCCTCCGTGTTGTATGTATAATCAAAAAACGAATTTGCAATCTGTCTTGATATTTCATTCACTTCTTCTTTTGTTAGCCCCTTCAGCTTAATCATGCTTCTCTCCTTTTGGTTTCCAAGGAATGCACCTGTTTACCTTGCTTTTGTAATCTGCATATTCATCGCCATACAGATTCAAAAGCCACTTTT
>CADCMM010000045.1 GCA_902802515.1 uncultured Lachnospiraceae bacterium | reverse complement strand
GCCACAGCTCCTGCAACCATGAATTTTACTGTTTTCTTCATCATTGAATATCCTCCTTTTTATTCAGGTTGTACATTATAAACCTGTTGTATCAATAAGAATTTTAACATTCTTTACAAAGGTCTGTCAATCAAAATATATATTTTTTACAAAAGTTCCTGCAGCGCCTGGATGCTCTCTTCTGTACCAGTGCGGTTTGCGGCAAAACGCACCACAGTATGCGCCTTAGTGAAATAGCGTACAAATCAGCGTTTCCTTAGAGAAGCGCTTATTAAAGCGCTTCCCACGCCGGATTTGCGCTGCGAAGCAGCAATTTCCTAAGCAAATCCGTGCAATCCACCGGAGGTTTCTAAGGAAGCGATGATTAAATCAGCGTTTCCTTAGAATTTAAATACCGCCACGCCGTAGGCCGGAAGATCATATGCGAAGGAGTAATCCTGTCCATCGCATTCAACAGCCTCGGCCTTATAAACCTCGGGCTGTTCCTTCCCGCTTCCGCCATACTGGGCATCGTCACTATTCAGTACCAGGGTGTACTGTTTTTTCTTTTTTACACCCACACGGTAATCCGGTCTTGCAACCGGAGTAAAGTTGATCACAAACAGCAGATTGCTCCTGCCGCTCTTAGAATGGCGCAGGAAGCTGAAAATGCTGCGGTCGCCGTCATCCGGATTGATCCATTCAAAGCCCTCCGGGATACAGTCCGCCTGATACATAGCCGGCGTACTGTTGTAGAGGTGGAGCAGATCCCGGACATAATTCTGCATTTGCTGATGACGGTCTTCCGCCAGCAGATACCAATCCAGTTCCCTGGCCTCACTCCACTCCTGAAGCTGTGCGAAATCCTGTCCCATAAACAGCAGTTTCTTTCCCGGATGACCCATCATGAAAGAATAACCTGCTTTCAGGTTGGCAAACTTGTCATCATAATATCCCGGCATCTTGTTGATCATGGAGCACTTCAGATGCACTACCTCGTCATGGGAGAGCACCAGCACATACTTTTCAGAATATGCGTAGGTCATGGCAAAGTTCATCTTATTATGGTTGTATTTCCGGAAATACGGATCCAGCTTCATGTATTCCAGGAAATCATGCATCCAGCCCATATTCCATTTCATGGTAAATCCGAGACCATCCTCCTCCGGCGCAGCCGTCACTTTCGGCCATGCAGTGGACTCCTCGGCAATCACCATAACCCCCGGATGTTTTTTCTTCATAATACTGTTCAGGTGCTTAAAGAACTCGATGGCTTCCAGATTCTCATGGCCGCCGTAGACATTCGGCACCCATTGCCCATAATCCCGGCCATAGTCCAGATACAGCATGGAGGCCACCGCGTCTACCCGCAGGCCGTCCACATGAAAATGTTCCACCCAGAAGAGTGCATTTCCGATCAGGAAATTCTTAACCTCGTTTTTCGCGTAGTCAAACACCTTCGTTCCCCAGTTGGGATGCTCGCCCTTGCGGGTATCGGCATACTCGTATACGCAGGTTCCGTCAAATTCTGCCAGACCATGGGCATCCCTTGGGAAGTGAGCCGGAACCCAGTCCAGGATCACACCTATGTTATTTTTATGGAAATAATCCACCATGTACGCAAAATCCTGCGGGCTTCCATATCTGGAAGTCGGGGCGTAGTATCCGGTCACCTGATATCCCCAGGAACCATCAAAGGGATGCTCCGCAATTCCCATCAGTTCCACATGGGTATAGCCCATCTTCTTCACATATTCCGTACAGGAATGGGCAAATTCACGATAGTTATAAAATCCGGTATCCCACTCCCCATGAGGATGTCTCATCCAGCTGCCCGGATGTACTTCGTAAATCGCTATGGGGCTGGTCTCGGGTGCGAACTTATCCTGCTTTCTCATCCATGTGGCATCCCCCCAGGAAAGGTTGGAGATATCCGTCACCACAGAAGCAGTTCCGGGCCGTAATTCCGCCGCATTCGCAAAGGGATCCGCCTTGTAAAGTTTCCTTCCATCTCTGGTGTAGATCAGGAATTTGTACACATCTCCCAGCTTTGCCTCCGGAAGAAAAAGATCATAGATGCCCAGAGGTTCCTGACGGTTCATAGGATTGCGCCCCTCGTCCCAGCCGTTGAAGCTTCCGATCAGATGAACTGCACCCGCATTGGGTGCCCAGACCGCGAAATAAATCCCCTCCTGTCCGTCGTTCACCATATGGTGAGCGCCAAGTTTTTTGTAAATCCCGTAATGTACCCCCTGTCCGAACAGGTACTGATCCAATTCGGTAATGAACCCCGTTTCCTCCGGCTTCGGTTCATTCGCTGTTTTCGGTTTCGCCGTTGTCTTCGTTGCCATAATCTCCATCCTCTCCTGTTTTATCGTTTCCAGTAGCGTTTTTATTATTTAAATAACCAACTTTAACAACCAATACTAATTAATCTGCAGCCCCCCGGCGGAACGATAATATGTATCTGTTCATATTCCGGTTCCAATATCTCGCCGGTTTCAATGTCCCGCATCCGGTCTGCCTGCACGGGCATCCGGATCCAGAATTCCGCATCGTTATCATCATTATTTACAGCCGTCACCACTGCTGCCGCTCCGTCAATCCTTGCAAAAGCATACTGTCTGGTAGTCAATGTCAGTTCCCGATATCTACCCGTGGCAAGCACCGGATATTCTTTTCTGGCCTTCCCCAGCAGCGTGATCCACTCTTCCAGCCATGGAATCGGCGGGTTATTCTTTATCTCCTCCAGTTCCAGAGCCGGACGCAGATCGTTATCGCCGTTTTCCTTCCGGCCTTCCACGCCCCATTCCGATCCATAGTAAACAGAAGGCAGACCCGGCAAAGTATACAGCAGTCCGTAAATTGACTTTAAATGGCTTCTGTTGTTTAGCCTGTTCACAATCCTGGATACATCATGGTTGTCCACGAAGCTGTATAGAACTCTTCCTCTATAAATGCCGCCGTTCTCATCAAACTGCCGGCGGATGGTATGGGCGATCTCAAAGTAATTATGATCGTTATGTCCCGAATACAATCCCTTATGCAGTTCATAGTTTGTCACAGAGTGAAGGGTCTGTGGATTGGCCCAACGGGCGTAATCACCGTGAATCACCTCGCCCATCAGCCAGAAGTCCTCTTTTTCATTTTCCGTAACCCATCTCATTTCTTTCATGAAATCAAAATCAAGGCAATCTGCACAATCCAGGCGGATGCCATCAATATCGAACTCGCGGATCCAGAAACGGATCACATCCAGCAGATAGTCCTTCACCTCCCTGTTTTGCAGGTTGAGATTGATCAGATCCCCGCAGTTTCTCCAGGATTCATAGCTAAGCCCGTCGTTCCAGGCATTATTCCCTCCAAACCAGATGCCTTTGTACCATCCGCAGTATCGGGAATTCTCCCGGTTCTGCCTGATATCCTGAAAAGCGAAAAACTCACGTCCTGTGTGGTTGAACACACCATCCACCACCACCCGGATGCCAAGTTCATGAGCCTTATCCACAAAATGGCGGAAGTCCTCATTGTCCCCCAGCCGTCTGTCCACTTTCTTATAATCAATGGTGTCATAGCCATGGGCGGAGGACTCAAACAACGGGCCGATATAGATTCCCTCACAGCCCAGCTCCCGGATATGGGACAGCCACGTTTCCAGTTTCGGAAGGCGGTGCACCGTCTCCTCCTGCGTATTCTGCCGCGGCGCCCCGCAAAGTCCCAGTGGATAGATATGGTAAAAAGCCGCCGTATCATACCATTTACTCATTATATATAACCTCCTATGAAAAAATGCCATGCATAAACTGATTTACCAGAGCAAATAACTGCTCTTCTCCGATCTTCTGCTCACCCTCCTGTTCATCGTAGAGCACCGTGAGATACTGGTTCATCACTCCGATAAAACTGATGGCAAACTGCTGCTGTCTCCCGTGCATATTTCCCAGTTCTTCCGCACAGCCCTCAAAAGCGCTTACAAATGCCTGGTAAATTTCCTGATAATAGGGCTTTGCCGCCTGATAGGCTTCGTTCTCTCTTGCAGAGTAAAACAGTGCCATCAACAACATATAAAATTTGTGTTCTTCCTGAAAAAACTGGTAATATACCTCGGCCAGAGCATACAGCTTTGCCCTGATATCCTCATCCCGCGCAACAGCCTTTGTAAGCCCGGGCCTTAGCTTGTCAAATTTTGTATCCAATATCGCCTGCAAAAGTCCCAGCTTGCTTCCAAAGTAGTAGTACAGCGTGGGCTTCGTGACACCGGCTCGCTCTACGATCTCCTGCACTCCCGCAGCATCATATCCTTTGGAATAAAACAGTTCCTCCGCGCACTGCATGATTCGTTCTCTGTTTTCCATTGCGAAACTTCGCCCCTTTCACCCCTATTATACCGTTCGGTATATTAAAAGTCAACAGGAGATTCATATATTTCAAAATTTCGTTTGACAAGCGGTTTTCATGTTGTTAAAATTTAGCCTAGGTAACTATCAACTTTATTTTCTATTTTTCAAAAAAGGAGAAAGAGAAATGAAATTCACAAAAACTTTAGCAGTTGTTGCCATGACTGCGGCTATGGCCGTAGGCTCCGCGCTGGCAGCAGGCGCAGCAGAACCGGTTGATACCGCTGACCTCAAGGTAGGTTTTATCTTCGTTGGCGATGAGCAGGAAGGTTACACCTACGCTCACATGCTGGGACGCGACGGTATGATCGAAGCTCTGGGGCTTTCTGAGGATCAGGTCATCAGCAAGTACAACATTCCTGAGGATGAGAGCTGTTATGACGCGGCAGTAGACCTTGCGGAACAGGGATGCCAGATCATCTTCGCCAACAGTTTTGGCCATGAGGATTACATGATCCAGGCTGCTTCCGAGTATCCTGAAGTTCAGTTCTGCCACGCCACCGGCTATCAGGCAGCATCTTCTGAGTTGGAAAACATGCACAACTACTTCACTTCCGTATATGAATCCCGTTATGTATCCGGTGTGGTTGCCGGTCTGAAACTGGCAGAACTCTACGGAGAGGACACCGACGCGAAGATCGGTTATGTAGGCGCTTACTCCTACGCAGAAGTAAAATCCGGATTCACCGCTTTTTATCTCGGCGTAAGATCTGTTTGCCCGAATGTCACCATGGAAGTGAAATACACCGGTTCCTGGGCTGATCAGGCTCTGGAGAAAGAGACCGCTGAGGCTCTTATCGCAGACGGCTGCGTACTGATCAGTCAGCATGCAGATACCACCGGCGCTGCATCAGCCTGCGAAGCAAACGAAGTATATGATGTAGGTTACAACGTATCCATGCTGGACGCTGCTCCGAACTATGCTCTGACTTCTGCTTCTATCAAATGGGCTCCGTACTACACCTACGCGGTAGAGAGCATCATCAACGGAGAGGCCATTGATACCGACTGGTGCCAGGGCTACGCTGACGGCGCTGTATGGATCACCGATCTTGGCTCTGCTGTAGCAGAGGGTACCGAGGAAGCTGTAGAAGCTGCCTGGGCATCTATCCTGGATGGTTCTCTTCATGTATTTGATACCTCTACCTGGACGGTAGACGGCGAGACCATCACCACCACTGCTACCGATGAGCTGGCAGACACATACTACGGTGTAGAGTACATCAACGAAGACGGATACTTCATGGAGTCTGAACTGGCTTCCGCTCCTGCTTTTGCATTCGTTATCGACGGTATCACCGAGCTGAACCAGGTATATTAATTTCTTGCGGCATACACGTTAAGCTCGGTTAGGGGCTGTGCATTAGTCGCCTGACGGCTAATGCACAGCCTTTGTTATTATTAACGTTCTATTACAAGACATTGAGGAACTATCCTATGACAGAAAACGCAATCGAATTAAAAGGTATTTGCAAATATTTCGGCATTGTCGCCGCGAATGAAGACGTCTCTCTCACCGTGAGAAAAGGTGAGATCCTTTCCCTCCTGGGGGAAAACGGAAGCGGAAAGACCACTCTTATGAATATGCTCTCCGGCATTTATTACCCGGACAGCGGTCAGATTTTTGTAGACGGAAAGGAAGTCACGATCCGATCTCCGAAAGACGCCTATGCCCTCGGCATTGGAATGATCCATCAGCATTTTAAGCTCATCGATCTTTTTACCGCCGCAGAAAACATCATTCTGGGAATGGATGGAAAATCACCCGTTATTAATATGAAAGAAGTGCTGGAAGATATCAGTAAACTGACGGACCGTTACGGTTTCCAGCTTGATCTTAATAAAAAAGTATATGATATGTCTGTCTCCGAGAAACAGACGGTGGAGATCGTAAAGATGCTCTACCGGGGAGCGAACCTGCTGATCCTGGACGAGCCCACCGCCGTCCTGACCCCCCAGGAGACTGACCACTTATTTGAGGTACTCCGCAAAATGCGGGAAGACGGAAAGGCGATCATCATTATAACGCACAAACTCCACGAGGTGCTGGCCATCTCCGACCGCGTCTCTATCTTAAGAAAGGGACGTTATATCGGTACGGTGGACACAAAAGACGCCACAGCCCTCTCCCTGACAGAAATGATGGTAGGCGAAAAGGTTGCTCTGAATATTGATCGCCCGGAGCCGAAACATCCGAAAAAATGCCTGGAAGTAAAAAATCTTACCTGTAGAAACAAATACGGGGTAAAAGCTCTGGACAGTGTGAGCTTCACCGCCATGGGCGGCGAAATCCTGGGAATCGCGGGTATCGCCGGCAGCGGTCAGAAAGAGCTGCTGGAAACTATTGCCGGACTGCAGGATGGAGAAGGAAGCATCCTTTTTACTGATCCGGATAGCGGAAAGGAAGAAGAACTCATTGGCATGGATCCCCTGAAAATCCAGAAAATGGGCGTATCCCTGGCCTTTGTTCCGGAGGATCGTCTTGGCATGGGCCTGGTGGGCGACATGGGTATGCCCGGCAATATGATGGTGCGAAGCTACCGCAGCGGCCATTCCGCCCTGTTGGAACAGAAAAAGCCCAGAGAATTGTCGGAACAGATCAAGAACGACCTGGGGGTGATCACGCCCAGTATACATTATCCTGTACGCCGTCTCTCTGGCGGAAACGTGCAGAAAATATTGGTGGGCCGGGAGATTGCCAACACCCCAAAACTTCTAATGACCGCCTATGCGGTTCGGGGACTGGATATCAATACTTCCTATTCTATTTACCACCTGCTGAATGAGCAGAAAGAACAAGGCGTGGCAGTCATCTATGTAGGCGAAGACCTGGATGTACTGCTGGAACTCTCAGACCGCATCCTGGTACTGTGCGGGGGCAAAATTTCAGGAATCGTGGACGCCCGCACTACCACCAAAGAAGAAGTCGGTCTGTTAATGACGAAACACGGGGAGGAGGCATAACATGGAAGCAAACAAGCACAAAGAACCCTTCGTACGCATTGTCAAGCGGGACCGTATTCCTCTCTGGATCGCTTTGCTGATCCGGCTTGCGGCTATCCTGCTCTCCCTTGTGGTCTGCGCGCTGTTGATCTACCTTATCACCCACAGCAATCCGATCCAGGTATACCGAAGTATGGTGGACGGGGCCGTGGGAACCGGCAGACGTACCTGGAATACCCTGCGCGATACGATGATCCTGCTGGCTATCGCGCTGGCTATCACCCCGGCTTTTAAAATGCGTTTCTGGAACATCGGAGCCGAGGGACAGATCCTGGTGGGAGGCATCGCCACCGCTGCCGTAATGCGCTGCTGCGGTGATTCTCTTCCCACTGCTCTGCTGTTTCTGGCAATGATCGCCGCCAGCCTGGCTGCCGGCCTGATCTGGGGACTGATCCCGGCCGTCTTCAAGGCCCACTGGAACACAAACGAAACACTTTTCACACTGATGATGAACTACATTGCCATCCAGCTGACCGCCTTCTTCAGCATTGTCTGGGAGGCTAAAAAAGGCAGCGGAACCATCGGAACCATTAACCAGAAGACCCAGGCCGGTTGGATCAGCACATCCTTCCTGTCGGATATATTTGGAAACTTTAACTATAGCATTAACCTGATCATTGTGCTGTCCATAACCGTGGCAATGTTCATTTACCTGAAATACACAAAACACGGTTACGAGATCGCTGTGGTGGGAAACAGTGAAAATACCGCCCGCTATGCCGGAATCAACGTAAAACGGGCCATCATGCGCACCGTAGCTCTCTCCGGAGCCATCTGCGGATTTACCGGCTTCCTTCTGGTATCCGGATCTTCTCACACGATTTCCACCAGTACCGCAGGAGGCCGGGGCTTCACTGCCATCATCGTCTCCTGGCTGGCAAAATTTAACCCCTTTGTTATGATCCTGATCTCGTTCTTCCTGGTATTCATGGGTAACGGCGCCACACAGATCGCCAGCGAATTTCAGCTGAACGAGTCCGCGTCCGAGGTAATCATCGGTATTATCCTGTTCTTTATCCTGGGAAGCGAGTTCTTTATCAATTTCCGTTTGATTTTCGGAAAACATGGAAAGGAGGCCAGATAATGAGTTTCTTATGGTCTGTATTTAAGGGTATCTTCTCTGTCACCTTTGTGCAGAAAGCCATTACCCAGGGCGTACCTATGCTGTTTGGCGCTACCGGAGAGATTATCACGGAAAAGTCCGGAAACCTGAACCTGGGCATCCCCGGCATCATGTACATGGGAGCCATCGGCGGACTCGCCGGTGCATTTCTCTATGAGAATGGAAACGAAGCTCCAAACGGCTTCCTGGGGATTCTCTGCGCCATATTTTTCTGCCTGTTGTTCTCTCTTCTGGGAGCAATGATCTACAGCGTACTGACCATCACGCTGCGGGCAAACCAGAACGTAACCGGACTGGCTCTCACTACCTTCGGTGTGGGCTTTGGAAACTTCCTGGGCGGTTCTTTTTCTAAGATCACCGGCACCGCAGGGCAGATCACTGTTTATAATACCGGTCAGGCGTTCCGGGCAAAGATACCGTACCTGTCCGATCACCTGGGGATCGTGGGAAGCCTCTTCTTCTCCTATGGTTTCCTGACCTACCTTTCCATCATCATCGCTCTGCTGGCTACCTGGTTCCTTCTAAGAACCAGGGCCGGATTAAATCTTAGGGCAGTAGGGGAAAACGCGGCAGCGGCGGACGCGGCCAGCATCAATGTCACAAAGTACAAATATCTGGCCACCTGCATCGGCGGCATGATCAGCGGTCTGGGCGGCCTCTACTTCGTAATGGAGTACCTGGGCGGTACCTGGCAGAACAACGGCTTCGGCGACCGGGGCTGGCTGGCAGTGGCGCTGGTAATCTTTGCTCTTTGGAAACCGGCCAGAGCGATCTGGGGATCCTTTCTATTCGGAGGACTCTACATCCTGTTCGCCTACGTTCCCCTGAGCCAGTCCATGCAGGAGATCTTCAAGATGCTGCCCTACGCAGTGACGATCCTTGTGCTGGTCATCTCCAGCCTGCAGCGCAAGAAAGAAAACCAGCCTCCGGCAAGTCTGGGATTGCCTTACTTCCGGGAAGAGCGATAGCGTCGGATACGTCGCCCGGGCAGCTCGCACCCTCTCCACAAAATTCTGATGCGTCGTTCTTTGATAAAATTTCTTGATATGAAAAGATCTTAGTGAGAAAAACTAACCTTCCCACTAAGATCTTTTGTTTTCTATAAAAATATAACTACTATGAGAATATAACTAATATCTGGTTAACACATAATTCAGTGTTTTGGTCAATTCTGTTTTTGTGATCATGCGCCCCCAATGTATAGTACCACTATAGTTCCCTTCTGCCAGTACTACATTACTCCCGACAACTTTCATAACAACAACCGAATGCGTATTGTTATCAATGCGAAGAATATCTCCAACCTTAATTGCGTTTATATTTTTGTGCGTTTTCGCCTTTACCGTCCCAAAAGCCGTATCGCTCATAAGAAATGCAAAACCGGCACATCCGTACCCGCCTGCATACATACCGCCCTTCCATGCATAATAATTGCTGTCGGTCCACTTTTTTCCTTCCGGGTAACTGCTCTTCATGGCAAACAATTTCTTATAAACAGCCGCCTGCTGTGCATCTAACCCCGAAGTACTGCTGGTCAAATTATAAGTAGCGTTTGATGCACCAGCTGAACCATTCTGTGTATTGTTTACAACTTTTACGCTGCACACATAACTTTTCTTACCCGCTTCTGCAGTTATTTTAGCGGTTCCAGCCTTGACAGCCTTCACTACACCTTTGCTTGAGACAGTAGCCACCGCCTTATTACTGGTTTTCCAGGTAACTTTACTTACACCGGATACAGAAAGTGTGGCGCTCTGTCCTTTTGTAAGAGTTAAACTTTTCTTATTTATACCAGCTGCGTTTACATTTACTGCAACAGTTAGGATCATCATAATAGTTACTATTACTATTGCTTTCCAGTTACTTTTGCTCTTCATAAATGCTACCCCCTTTTGCAGCACTACATATTTTCGCCCACTGCTTTATCCGTTGTTTTGCCCTTTCTTAATTGAAAAGACTTTTCTCATATCTATATAATACAAAATAAAATATATAAATTTCAAGCATTTATTCGCGAATTATTGTACAAATTGTCACATTGTTTTTGTGCATTGTGCAATATATTCCATAGAATGAACAAAAGTGTGCTTCGCATCCCTTGCCCGAAGGGCTTTCTCGTATAGGAGACGAAGTTTCCTATACGACAAAAAACGCCTGCCTATGCAGACGTTTTTCACAAAGTTTCTATTTAAAATCCTTTTCCTGTAAAATAATACAATTGTTTTCATCATAGCGCTTTTTGCCTGCGCTCAATCTGCGGAAAAACTTGTTTGACTTCGCAATCGCCCGGTTCACCAGTTCGATCACATTGGTAATAGAAACAGCATCTCCCTGGGCTGATACTTTTCCAATTCGGTCATACAGTGCTCTTGATGCAGATTCGCTAAGCACATAGTCCATATCCGCCGCATAAATCTGTCCAAACCCTACCAGCTCATCTATGGTAAATACCGGTATATAGATCTGCGCGGTAAATTTCATGGTAAATCTCGGGTGACGCATCAGAAGATCATGAATATACTTCTGTTCATCCTCCAGGATAATGATCAGACCGTCCGTGCGGAACTCCATCGCCGTAGTCAGCTGATCCACTACCGTGTCTTCCAGGTCACCTGCTTCCTCAATGATCAACGTGCCTCCTGCAATCTTGGCAATAGTGGACGCAATATCCTTGCGGTTAAAATCTGCTGCGTAGATTTTCGCCATCTTCACGAACTGGCTGCCTCTATCCTGAGCGATCGCCTTGGCAATACCCGTGGCAATTGTAGTCTTTCCGCATCCGTGGGATCCAAAGATCAAAATGTTTCCGCTTCTGGAAGTACGATCCTCCCCTTTCTGTCCAGCCTGGAGTATTGCGGAAGCAATCTGCTCCTCCATGTTCTGGATACCCACAAATCCCGCAAACATCCCTCTCTGATAATCTTTAATGCGCAGGCGGGGGATGTATGTCTCCCCTCCTGCCGTTTCCCTCGCGGCTGCCTCGGGCTGTGAACCTTCCGGCTGCTCTGCTTCTGCTTCTAAAGTCTCAGGCTGCATAGTCTCCTGCTGCGCTGCCTCCAAAGTCTCCGGCTGCAGGGCCTCTTGCTGCGCCGTTTCTATCTCTGCGGCCTCCTGATCAGGAGGAGCCGTCTCACTATCTAAGTCAACCGGTTCCATATTTCTGGATGCTTTTATTTCTGCAAGTTCATCCGAAGAAATCCGTCTGGTCTTGGCTGTGGCGATATCCACATCCTCCTGCTCTGTGGCAGCCGGCGTCTCATCAACAGTTGTTTCAGCATCCGCTGACGGTGCCTCTTCCTCTTGTGCCTCTGGCGGCTGGACTCCCATATTCATAACCGCTTCTTCCACTGCGGAGATCACGCCTGTCGCCTGTGTCTTTCCCTGGCTCATACGGGCAGCTGCCTCCCGTATCTGATTCCCTTTTTCCCCCATGGAAAGAAGAATATCATCAATGGAAAGTTTCCCGGCTTCCCCCAACGGTTCCTGTTTGGGTATTTCCACCTTCGGAGGTCTTTGAAGCCATACCCCCTGATCCCCTGGCTGCTGTGGATTGATCTGATCTGCCTTTGACTGTTCGATGATCGCGTCCGCAGCAAGCTCATCCTCTTCCGGCTCCTCGCCGCGCCGTCCCACATTAGCTACGATCTCCCGCATACTTTTTACCATTTCCGTCTGCAGATCCCGGGTATTGTAGGTATTCAGCTGCTCATCCGACGCCTTGGCGCCTTTCACCGGCTCATCCGGCAACGTTTCCGTCTCTTCCGGATCAGCCTCCGTCACAGCCTCCATTTCTTCATTTTTTTCCTCTATATTCACTCCCTCAGACAGAGACTGGGCGATCTCCTTCTGCGCGTCCGCCATGATCTCTTCCGCCATGGTATCTTCCATAGTCTCTACGATCTGCTTTTCCTGACCCAGAGTAGTCTCATCGCTTTCTTCCTCCGGAACATCAAACCTATGATCATAGATCTCCTGCTGTTTTGGCGTCAGCGGAGCATATCTGCGTTTCAGTTCCAACGCCTTTGTCACATATTTTCCGCTGTGAAACCAGAGTACCAGGTCGTCGCAGGTAGCCAGACATTCCTGGATCCTATCAGCCTGCTGATACAACTTTGCCAGTTCATAAGCCCATTTTTCACTATACTCCTGATCCAAATACTCTTTCAGAATATCAATCTGCTCCTCTAGCGAAGAACCTCTGCCTTTATAAATTTTATATTTCAGGATATACCTGCTGTTGTCATTCGGCGCTGCCTGAACATACTCTGAATAATACTCGATGGCCTCATCAAACTGTTTCAAATGAATTGTGACCTCAACCAGGCGGTAAAGGATGGCTCTTCCCACCGGCGAGCGGCGATACGCTCGAAGCAGCAGTGCTTTGCTGTCCTCAAAACGGTTATCCGCCTCATAGATCTCACTGACCATACAGAGTGTACGGCTGTTCCGAACTCTCTTCCAGTCGATGGTATCCGCTGCCAACGCGGCTTCACTGTAATTGCCCTGATCTGCGTACTTTTCTATTTCCTCTAATTTAAGGTTATATTCATTCTTATCCACCGTTGTTTCCTCCAGATTCACCACTACTTCACTTCAGTGTACCATACCTCTATTTCAAAGTCAAAACCAACCAGCTTAAAAATCTTTAATTTTCGCCATTTTTCGCAGTTTTCCTACTTTTTCCAGGTGCGCCAGGAGAGCAGGATCAAAACCGGAAACAATTCCAGCCGCCCGGCCAGCATATCAAAAGTCAGAATAATTTTAGAAAAATCAGAGTAACATCCGAAATTCGACGCCGGTCCCACCCTTCCAAGGCCAGGTCCAATATTGTTCAAAGTGGCTGCTACTGCGGTAAAATTCGTTGTCAAGTCAAAATTGTCCAGAGAGATCAGCAATACCGAAGCAACAAAAACTAAAATATAAGCGATCATGAACACATTTACAGACCGCAGCACGGAATGTTCCAGCTGTTTTCCCTCCATTTTTATTTTTTTCACTCCATTGGGATGTACAATGTAATCCAGTTCTTTCGTCACAGTTTTACACAGGATTATTAAACGGGAGACCTTTATGCCGCCCCCCGTGCTTCCCGCGCAGGCTCCGATGAACATCAGCAATACCAAAACCGTCTTGGAAAAAGCCGGCCACAGGTTAAAATCCACCGTAGAATATCCAGTGGTCGTAATGATAGATCCCACCTGGAAAGCAGCATCCTTTATCGCCAAACCCACCCCCGGATAACGATCCCTGATGTTGACGCTGATCAGGATCACTGCCACAGCAATGATAGCGAGGTAGGCAAAGACCTCCGAGCAGTTCTTGATTTCTTTTAATTTTCTGCGGTAGATCAGATAATACACATTAAAGTTTACACCGAACAGGATCATAAAGATAGTGATGACGTTCTGCTGATAAATCGTATAGCTGGCAATACTGTCATTTCGCACGCCAAAACCACCAGTACCCGCCGTACCAAAGGAGAGCGTCAGCGCGTCAAAGAGCGGCATACGACCTGCCAGCAGGAAGATAATTTCTATAAGTGTGATCAGAAGATACATCACATACAACGTAAGCGCTGTTCTCTTCACTTTCGGTACCAGTTTTTTCACAGAAGGTCCCGGGCTCTCCGCTTTCATCAGGTACATGTTGCTGCCGCCGGCCAGAGGCAGAACTGCGATGACAAAAACCAGCACCCCCATGCCTCCGACCCAGTGGGTGAAGCTGCGCAAAAACAGCAGACAATGGGGAAGGGCCTCCACATTGGGAAGAATACTGGCTCCCGTAGTGGTAAAGCCGGAAGCCACCTCGAACACCGCATCCACCATAGAAGGGATCACACCGGAAATACGGAAAGGAAGCGCGCCGAAAATACTTAAAATAATCCAGGAAAATGCAACGATAACGAATCCTTCCCTGGCATAGATCTGTGTTTTTTGGGGTTTTCTGCTGATAATAAGCAAGCCCATTCCAAGGCACAGGATGGCCGTGATTATGATGGAAAAGCCGGCCTGTTCCCGATAGATCATCGCCACCACAACAGAGGGAAGCAGAAACAAAGCCTCAAAATTCATGATCCAGCCTAAAACATAAAGTATCATTCCGTAATTCATTGTTTTATCCTACTTTGCCATAAA
>CADCMM010000044.1 GCA_902802515.1 uncultured Lachnospiraceae bacterium | reverse complement strand
CCGGGCAAATGTAACGCAGCAAAGTGAAGGTCGGAAACTATGTTTTCAGCAGACATTATTCCTTACAAGCCGTCATTACATAGTGGGTGTTCCAGAAATTATACCTTATAATATACCACATTCTTTGATACGAAACAATACACAAAAACCCCCGAATAACCGAGGGTTTTAACTGCACCGAATGAGGATAAATCCGAACCCTCAACATCTGCCAGAGTGATAGTCTTGGAACCATCCTTATAGTTGAAAGTAAGGATTATCTTGTCCTCATAAAGATACACCGCATTTACAAAGCTGTCGATCAGCCTTTGCCGCTGTTCCCGCTTTGTCACATCAAACTTGCGGAAACGGTAAATGAAAAATGCTATCTGTTCTCTTGTAAGCAGGGGTTTGTGCATTTCTTCCTGCAAAATGCTGACTTCAAGCTGGCTTTTTGTTTCTTCCAACTCGTCCAGCCTTTGCTTGGTGGATGGGGTAAAAATCCCTGCTTGAATAGCGTTGAGCATATTGTTAATACCTTTTTCCGTTTCTGCAAGCTGTTTTTTCAAAAGTGGCAGGTCGGTGCTTTCTTTCTTCTGCAACTCCATCAGCGTATCAATCAGCCGCTCCATGACTTCATCATTCATAATTGCTTTCATGGTATAATTGACAACCAAATCTTCAATCCAGTCTTTCTTGACCGCTTTCTTGTCACAGAGCTTCTTTTTCTTAGTATTCACACAGCGATAATAACGGTGTACTTTCATTGTATGGCTTGTGCCGCTTTCTCCCACCATGAAAGAGCCGCATTTCCCACAGTACAGCTTCGTTGTCAAAAGGTAATCATCCTCGGCTTTGTGACGGGCAGGAGCTTTTTTGTTCTTTGCCAGCCGTTCCTGTACCCGTTCAAACAACTCTTTCGGGACAATCGCCGGAATACCGTCCTCCTTGACTACATCACGATAGCTGTATTCTCCCATGTAACGGCGGTTCTTTAGCAGGTGGTTCATAATATTCAATGTGATTTTCCCGCCACGAATGGAACGCATACCCCGGCTGTTTAACAGATTGACAAGTTCCTGCATGGTCGCACCCTCGCTGTACTTTGTAAACATTTCCAGTACCACCGGGGCGGTCTTGGGGTCGATTTGATAAAACTGCTGTTCGTCAATGTAATATCCCATCGGGACAGTACCGCCATTGTATTTACATTTCAGCGCATTGTCAGTCAGACCTCGAATAACCTTTTCAGAAAGTTCCGCAGAGTAGTATTCTGCATAGCCCTCCAGCATAGCTTCCAGAATAATTCCCTCGCTGCCCTCGGAGATATTTTCCCTTGCGGAAATGACTTTCACACCGTTCTTTTTCAAGAGATTTTTGTAGCGTGCGCTATCATAACGGTTTCGTGCAAAGCGGTCTAATTTCCAGACAAGGACAACATCAAACAAGCCCTTTGCGCTGTCTTTAATCATCTTCTGAAATTCAGGGCGGTTGTCCGTTTTTGCTGATAAAGCCCGGTCAATGTATGTTCCTAAAATCGTGATACCGTTTCGTTCTGCATAATCCTTACATTCTCGCAACTGCCCCTCAATACTTTCTTCTCGTTGATTATCGGAAGAATAGCGGGCGTAGATCACACCTTTCATTTATCCACCTCCATCATTTGAAGAAGCGTCTGCTTTAACTTTTTACTCATTGGCGATTGCGGGTCAAAACACATTTCAATAAACTGCCGCATTTCCTCACTGCCCGTTGCAATTTTAGGGCGGTATTCGTACAGCTTGCCTTGGGGCTTATCCGTCCGGGCAAACAGGTAATCCATAGACACATCAAAATAATCTGCATACTTCACAAGCGTTTCCAAAGACGGAGCAGATTGTCCCTGTTCATAGCGGTTAATGCTGGACTGTTTTACTCCCAGCAAATCCGCCATCTTTACCTGTGACAGTTTCACGCTCTCCCGCAATATCCGCAGACGTTCTCCCAATTCTTTCATAGCTGCGACCTCCCTGTTTTCTCTGTGCTTATTATAACATTTATGCGTTTTATTTTCAATCCGCAATAAGCATAATTATTATGATAAATGCTCGCATAAAGAACAGAGGAAACAGGGAATGCACATTTGAAGTAGCAAGAAAACAGGGCTGTGGTTGCATGGCGTAAAGCCGCAAATACAGGGCTGGTTTCAGCAGCAGACAGGGCGTATAGGAAAGCCCCCGTCCATCGTCCCACGTCGGACTTCGGGACAAAATGTCCCGAACTTGTGGACACACTCACGAAAAAGCGGGTGGGTTTTTCTCTCAAAATTGAAATGGGCGGGAAGCCATTTTAAGGGCTTTCCCGCCTTGATTGCCTATCAGCAAAGGTAGGCGAAACTGTCAACGGCGGCGCATTTATGCGCCGTTCATCTTGACCGTTGACTGGATCGGCTGGCTTTGCAATTTCCCATCACTTTAATAAATGCGTTTTCTTCTCAATCGCCGCTTTTACAAGCAAAACTGTTTTGAGATTGACAATCAACATTTCGTAAAACTGGCAATACGAAAACCAAAACGGCAACCGCAATAATCCCTATTCCACAAAGTAAAAACCATTTTTCCACACCAATTCGTTCTGCAAAAATACCGGAACACAGCAAACCCAGCGGCATGGCAAAGGACATCACGCTTCCGAGCAATGAGAAAACCCGTCCCAGATATTCTGGTGGAAGCTGCTCTTGAAACAAGGCGTTTTGTACTCCGTAAAATGGAGAGGTTAACCCCATGACTGTACAACAAATTACAAATATAAAAAACGCATTGGTGGGCAGCAAACCGGAAATCGCAATGCTTACCCCCATCACAAGAACCGATAGACCGATTGAAAAAATCCGGTTCTTGAATCCACCCCAAACGCTGAGCAAAATTCCCCCTGCAAGCATACCGCCTGCAAAAGCAATTTCTGCTATGGACGCATGGGTAGGTGTTCCACGAAAGTATCCCATGCTCATTAAAGGGTACAATGCACTGATAGGCATAAAGAAAAACATATATGCCGTTCCAATCCAAAGTAATGCGAACAAACCCTTGTTTTTCTTTAACTCAAAATATCCCTCCTTCATATCCCGGAAAAAGCTGTTTTGGCTTTCGCCTGGGCATATTGGCGGATTTGGAATCGACAGAACCGCAACAACGCCGCAAGCCAGAACTGCGCCGATAATATCCAATAGAATAATCGTGCTTAATGACCAGACACTATATAAGAAAGCGGCAGCGGCTGGGCTGATCAGGGACACGGCGGCCTGCATGGTCTGATTATAACCGGCACATTTGGTTAGCTGGTCTTGCGGAACCATAAGCGGTGTAACTGCGCTGGACGCAGGAGAATGAAAAGCGTTGCCGATACTTCTGACAAATAAGACCAGCATAATGAGCCATATGGGCAGTTCCATAAACACTGAAACGACTGCCAGAAATCCTCCTGTTGCGGCAATCATAAGGTCTGCTCCGATCATCACTCCTTTGCGGCTATGGCGATCCACAAAAGTCCCTGCAAAGGGGCCAATCACAGCTTGAGGAAGAAAGCCCATCAAGGTTGCAATGGATAAGACCATAGCGGAATTTGTTTTTGCTGTGAGATAGAATATAATGGACATTTGCAAAATCCCACTTGTAATGAGAGAAACGCTCTGTCCCGCCAGCATAGTAAAATACTTCTTTTTCCAAAATTTAGTTTCTGTTGTCATATCAATACCTCCTGTTTTTGTCACATACTCTTTTCTGCGCAAGAAAAAGCAGATATATGCTCCACTATGGGCATATACCTGCATAACAAAAGGCACGACAAGAAATACTCTATGACAATCATTGTCATAAAGGATTGACCTACGTGTTTCTCTGTACGCACGACAAAAAAGCCCATCACATGGAATGAAAAACCGACTTTTTGTTGTTTATTAGCGTACAAAAATTAACACACGTAAGCCTCCTTTCAACTTCAAACTGATTGTCAGAATATCATATAACAGATAGATTGTCAATCAGTTTGAAAAATTTTTGAAGTGGATTGGTTTGTTTATAACTGAAAATCTAATTTCTTTGAACTTGCAGGGAATGGAATGCTCCGCTTACTTTTTTAGCCCTAACAATTATAATATCTGGAATTTCCTTGTTAAAATAGCATTCTTCATAAAAACCATCAATTACAAAACCAGTGTCAAAACACATATTAAAAATATCCTGCAAAGAACGATGATAGTAACATTGCTTTTGTGGTTGTCCTTCAATCGCAATATCGTAGTAGCTGTGTGGTGTCATGTATTTATCTGTCAGTGTAACAAAGCACGGATGCTGTGTTGCAAATACAAAAACTCCATTATCCTCAATCAAATTGTAAACAGCGGTAAAAAGCGGCTTAATATCGGTAATATCCATGACCGCCATATTTGAAACCGCTTTTGTGAACATCCTGTTTCTTTTTAACGTCTTCATACTGATTTCATTAGTGGCATCTGCTACGTAAAATTCAATTCTATCAGTATTGTGTTTTCTTCGTTTCTTTGCCAGTTCAATCATTTTTTCACCATAATCAAAGCCAACAACTGAAATGCCTTTTTCAGCAAGATATGCCGAATAGTTTCCGTTTCCACACGCAATATCTAAAATATAATCTGAGGAATTGGGATTTAGAAGTTCTGTGACCTTTGGACGGACCACGTTTCTGTGAAAATCATTTGATTCATCACCCATTGTATAATCCCAAAATTCAGCATTTTGATCCCATATCATTTTACTTTCTTCTTTTGAGTATCGCATAATTCCTCCTTCAATTAGAAGTTTTCTATCTATTCAATAGGCAAATTATGTTGTTTCAAAAAGGAAAGTTTATCCCAGTAACCTCTTTGAAATAAAATTTTCCCGTTCACAACATGGAAAAATCCGCAGCCTCTTAATCCTAATGGGTCTCTCCATTCTAAAATTGCCCACTGCCCATCTTCAAATATATTTTCTACAATGGCTGTCATATCAGCTGTGGCAAATTCTGTTGTGAACATTTCTCTGATTGCCTCTATCCCAATCACCGGTTCATTTGTTACCTGATGATTGGTTGCGTTATCATGGTACAGACTCACGATTGCCTCAACATCGTGGTCGTTAAAAGCATCTACCCATTTACATACTACTTCTTTTGGTCGTAACATCATGATTTCCTCCATCTATCTTTGTTTCCTTGCCTGCCAGTTCAATCATTTTCTTCGCCAACTGCTGGAACTGCCCGGCAGTTTCCTCGTCCATCGGAAGAAGCTGCCCGACCCGTCCGGCAATCATAGCGGTCACATCATCCATAGAAAGCGGCTCCTGCTGGTGGTTTTTCATGGCTTCCTGCATAGTTTGGAACATGGCAGCGGTAATGGTTTCTCCCGGCTGCTCGCCGCTGTCCATCTCTTTCTTAATGTCCCGCAGGATAGCAAGGAACACATTCTTGATTTTCTCAATCTCTGCTTCATGGTCGCCCATTTTCTGTGCGTTCAAGAACTGCAAGTCCTGTCTTGCTTCTGCCCGGTGTTCCGGGTGTTCTTTCATCAGATCAGACAGGGAAGCCGTTGCCATTTCAATAAGCTGGTTTCGTGCCATAATGCCCTTTGCCGCTGTGTCCTGAAAATAAATCCGTATCAAATCTATCAGTTTCGGGAAGTTCCTGTGTTCCAGCAAGCGATTTAGGATTTGCACATCCACAGCACCCGTCACAAGCCCTTTGACTGCTCCCTCGGACAAGCCCAGCTCGGATATATCATAGCTTTTGCGGACGCTGATATTGGATAGCCCCAGTATATAGTCGGTGGACACCTTAAATTCCTTTGCCACACCAATGAGAATATCGCTGCTGACTGTCCTTGTTTCGCCGCTGACAATGCGGCTCAGCTGGGAAGCGGAAACGCCGATCTTCTCTGCAAGTTCTTTTTGTTTGATTTTGTTTCCGTTGCATAGGTCAGAAATCCTCTGTCCGGGTGTTCCGGGTAAAGCCATAGTATGCACCTCCTCCGTATAACTCTATTATACAGCAAAATTGCAAAAATGCAATTTTAAAAGTGTAAACTTCACAGAAATGCAATTCTCGCAAAATTCCGAGGATTGCATTTTTTTCGTGTAGACTTAGGGTAGTTCATCGATGAGCTGCACCTTGAAAACAGAATGACCGTCCGAAAAAGGAATATTTCTCCCGGCGAAGTATCGCATTTGCGTACCAACGGAGAACACACGCCGCAGAAATGGGGCAGGAAGCCTTTTCGGGGAAAACGGCAATCAGACAAAGCGGAGGACACACATGGAAAACAATCTCAAAAAGCTGCCGCCGTTGGAGCGCAAGCCGGACGGCTCTCTGTACCGCATGACCCCAGCACAGCGGAAACGGGCAAACGCCTTGATTCGCCGGGAATGTTGCAGCTATGACAGCGGCAACTGCATTGTGCTGGATGATGGCGATACCTGTATCTGTCCGCAGACGATTTCTTTCTCGGTCTGCTGCAAGCATTTCCGCTGGGCTGTCCTGCCGCTGGATCGGACGCTGGAAGCAGAGATTTTCCGGGATAAGGACACAAAACGGTGTATTGTCTGCCGGAGAGCTTTTGTTCCCGGCTCTAACCGGGCGAAATACTGCCCGGATTGTGCCGCCAGCGTTCACAGGCGGCAGAAAGCAGAAAGTGAACGGAAAAGGAGGGCGAGCGTGGACAATTAGGGGCGAAAAAAGCCTGTATTTATGGGGCTTTCTGAACACCAAACCGGGGCAGGTGGTATTCTTTATCGCTAATCCTCAAAACAGGGCTTCTAATTGTCCATAAAGCACTATGACAAAGTTTATCTATCACTACCAACAGGAACGGGCACAGAGCTTCACCCAGCTACCCAATTTCCTGTTTGAAGCACCAACCTATCAGCCGCTGTCGAATGAAGCAAAGCTGCTGTATGCCTTTATCATGCGCCGGGCAGACCTATCCCGCAAAAATGGATGGGCTGACGAGTACGGACGGATTTACCTGTACTATCCCATCTGTGAGGTAGTGGGCCTGCTTCACTGTGGGCGGCAAAAGGCAGTCAACACCCTGCGGGAATTACAGTATGCAGAGCTGATCGACATCAAGAAACAGGGCTGTGGAAAACCCAACCGCATTTACCCAAAATCCTATGAGGGCAGTTCCAATCTCTGACTTCTTGAATTTCCATTTTGGTACGCCGGAGAGCTGAAAACCGTACTTGACGAGTACAAAAATCAGCCCTCTTGGAGTACCGAAATCGGACGGTATAGAAATACAGAGATTAAAATGATTTATTTATATCGATTCCATTCCAATCCTATCAGAGCTATTTGGGGCGGGATTTTCCTTGTGGAAAACCCCGGGAACGGAAGGGAAAGGAACGAGGAAAGGAGTTTATGGCACAACACGCAATTTTGCGATTTGAAAAGCACAAGGGCAACCCGGCAAGACCGCTGGAAGCCCATCACGAAAGGCAAAAGGAACAGTACGCCAGCAATCCCGACATTGACACCAGCCGGAGCAAGTACAATTTCCACATTGTCAAGCCGGAGGGCAGGTACTACCACTTTATACAGAACCGTATTGAACAGGCAGGCTGCCGTACCCGTAAGGACAGTACTCGGTTTGTCGATACGCTGATTACCGCCAGCCCGGAGTTTTTCAAGGGCAACCCCCCAAAGGAGATACAGGCGTTTTTTCAGAGGGCGGCTGACTTCCTCATTAACCGGGTAGGCAAAGAAAATATCGTGTCGGCGGTGGTACACATGGACGAAAAAACACCCCATCTGCATTTGGTCTTTGTTCCACTGACGCAGGACAACCGGCTGTGTGCAAAGGAGATTATTGGGAACAGAGCCAACCTCACAAAGTGGCAGGACGATTTTCACGCCTATATGGTGGAGAAATATCCAGACTTGGAGCGTGGAGAAAGTGCCAGCAAGACAGGCAGGAAGCATATTCCCACCCGGCTGTTCAAGCAGGCGGTCAATCTCTCCAAACAGGCAAGAGCTATTGAAGCCACGCTGGACGGCATTACCCCGTTCAATGCAGGGAAGAAGAAAGAGGAAGCCCTCTCCATGCTGAAAAAGTGGTTTCCCCAGATGGAGAATTTCTCCGGGCAGCTCAAAAAATACAAGGTCACGATAAGTGACCTGTTAGCTGAAAATGAAAAGCTGGAAGCAAGAGCCAGAGCCAGTGAAAACGGCAAGATGAAAGACCGTATGGAACGGGCGAAGCTGGAAAGCGAACTACAGAACATTCAGAAACTTGTTGACCGTATCCCGCCGGAGGTGCTGGCGGAATTGAAACGGCAACAGCGACACACAAAGGAAAGGTGATTGATTATAAGCAGATTTTTACGCCGCCCCTATGCGGCATTGTACCTTGACAACTGAATAAAGAAAGGCGAGCTATGGCAGAAAAGCACTCGGACAAAATCCCACAGTATGAGATAAATGCCCTTGCCCGGTGCTTGCTTCCCGAAATTCAGAAATTCTTTGCCAGCCCGGAGGGGCAGAAAGAATTTGAAGAATGGAAAGCACAGAGGGCAAAGGAAGCAGAACAACATAAAAGCGTATAACAAAAGCGGCGGTATCGTTATGATACCGCCGCTTTTGCTTTAGCATAGATATACTAAAAATCCGAATCCGTCCCCGATTGGAACCGGGTTCGGATTATCATGGTCTGGTGCGGGCAACAGGACTCGAACCTGCACGGTCGCCCACCAGAACCTAAATCTGGCGCGTCTGCCAATTCCGCCATGCCCGCAATAACTATCACGACGAGAAACACGCCTCGCGAGTTTCTCGCGTTATCGCGGCGTTCGCCAAAGATTCGCGCAAACGCGATCATGGCTCACTATTCGCGTAAAAAAATTGCACTGCACGAAGCAGCGCAATGAGGCATCGGGGATTCGAACCCCGGACAACTTGATTAAAAGTCAAGTGCTCTACCGACTGAGCTAATACCCCATATATGGCAAATCGCCAAGCTGGGCTAACTGGATTCGAACCAGCGAATGCAGGAGTCAAAGTCCTGTGCCTTACCGCTTGGCGATAGCCCATTAGTTAAGGGTGGGTAAAGGGATTCGAACCCTTGACCTCCAGAGCCACAATCTGGCGCGCTAGGCCAACTGCGCTATACCCACCATAATGGTTAAACGAGCCTGAAGGGATTCGAACCCCCGACCCACGGCTTAGAAGGCCGTTGCTCTATCCAGCTGAGCTACAGACTCAAAAAGCGGGTGATGGGAATCGAACCCACGTATCCAGCTTGGAAGGCTGGTGTTCTACCATTGAACTACACCCGCATATTATTTGATTTCATACTGGATCGGGGTGACAGGATTCGAACCTGCGACCTCCTGGTCCCAAACCAGGCGCTCTAGCCAAGCTGAGCCACACCCCGTTACCCGGTGTTTCATCATCTCTCTCAGACGCGAATCAGATTATATTACAGGTTTCTGGAAAAGTCAATACCTTTTTTACAGATAATTCAATCTAAAGTGCGCTTCGCCGCTCTCATCGATCTCCATCACCAGATAGCTGGGGTTCTTCCCTTCCTGCCTGGGATAAGAGATACTTCCGGGATTTAGCACCAGCACCTCCCCATCCGTGCCATCCATTAGCGGGCGGTGGGTATGCCCATAGATCACAATATTACAGTGATTAGCTTTCGCCTCCTCCAAAAGATCATGAGGACCTACCGAGACATAGTGATAATGTCCATGAGTCATCATGATCCGGTACTTTCCGAATTCAACGATCCGCACCACCGGGAGGTTAGAGAAATAGTCGCAGTTTCCCGCCACCATATGTACCGGGCACTTAGCCAGTTTCTGTATATACTCTTCACTCCCCTGGGAATCTCCCAGATGCAGCAGCGCATCCAGCGGACCTTCTTTTTGAACCGCCTTCTCTATATTTTTGTCAACTCCGTGGGAATCACTTATAATTAATATCTTCACCGTTTATAACTCCTCCAACATTCTTCTCATTTCCCGCAGCGCCTTTCCACGGTGACTCACTTCATTTTTTTGTTCCGGCGTCAACTGCGCGGAAGTGCAGCCAAACTCCGGAAGATAAAAAATGGGATCATATCCGAAGCCGTTGCTTCCCTTGATTTCGTATCCTATATGACCTTCCATGGTACCGCGGCTGGTAAGTATCCTCCCATCAGGCAGCGCACAGGCAATGCAGCAGACAAACCTGGCGGTTCTTTGCTCTTCGGGCACCCCCTCAAGCCGATCTATGAGACTGCGGTTCTTTATATCGTAGGAAGTATCTTCCCCCATATAGCGGGCGGAAAAAATACCGGGTTCTCTGTTCAGGTAATCAATTTCCAATCCGGAATCATCTGCCAGAGCCATATCGCCTGTCAATTCCATTATAGTCTTTGCCTTGATGATGGCGTTCTCCTTAAAGGTTGTTCCATCCTCCACGATATCCGCTGTAATCCCCGCTTCTTTCATGGAGAGGATGGGAATTCCTATATCCGATAATATCATGCGGATCTCCCGCATCTTGTCCTGATTTCCTGTGGCAAATATGATTCTTTTTTCCATTGATTGTCCCTCTCCTATTTATCCTAATACCTTATTCGAAAACTTTCTGTTTTGATGTGTACGCTTTCAGGCACACATTGGTACTGAATTTTTCTTCCGTGTACTCCCACACTTCTCCGGTAAGGCTCAGATATCCTTCTTTCCCTTCCAGCGTCACACCCTGGGAATAGATATCCTTATTCATCTCCACTGCCACCGGTTTTGTGGCTCCCGGCGTAATAATCCTCACTACAACCGCAAAGCGTTCTCCTGGCTCCAATGGTACCGCCTGTCCCAGTTTTACCGTAAAATACCCGCTGTTTTCGATATGTCCGGTTTTTCTCAGCACCCGATTATCAAAGGACAGGGTATCCTGAAACTGATTCACTGTGTATATTTCATAGTAGGAAGCACCTGTAGTGTAAAACCCTACGGCTCTTAAATACTCCGCCTCTCCAGCCGTATATATGTTGGCAAAATAACAGCTTTCTTCCTCGTATCCTTGCCGCCCCTGCCAGCCGCACACATCCGTCTGATAGATATGGTCGTAATTATCGGACGCCTCCACACACGTGTAAGCAATTCCTCCCCGGGCCATGTTGGCGTCTTCGTAGGATACATAAAATATCCCGCTCTCGCCAAATGATTCCCCCCAGGTATTCTGACAGATATAGGCTCCATCTTTACTTGGCTGTTGCTTAAAATTTTCTTTCGGATATGCATCATCCCAGCCCAGGATCAGGATATCGTGAGTTGGCTTTTTCTCCTCCGGATAATAGTAAGCGCAGGTTTCATAATCATAATAATCCAGGTCTTTGGATGTGGTCCGCCGATCCATGTAGAGCGATGTCTGAACCGGGCCGTAAAGATAAATCATTCTTTTGATCTCCCTGCGGCTCATCCCCTTTAGAAGCTGCATTTCCTGAACATGCGCGCAGGCGGTCAATCCATCCGGGGAATAGCCATCGCCATAAGGATCCTCGCTCTCTGGCACCGGTCCGTACCACCCGCTTAGGTATGCCATAGCCATCATATAATCTCCGCCCTCATTCTGAGTGATATAAAACCCGTTTTTCATACTGAGATGATCCGCGGAAAAGACCAGATGCTCCTCCGGCATCAGCGCCGCTTCCAGAGCCGAAGTCGCAGTCAATGCCCAGCAGGTGCCCAGAGTCCCCTGACTCTTGATGACAGGAACTTTCCCCATCTCTCTGGCATCATAACGCACCGGGAGAATCTCCTCTCTCCAGGAACGCGCAATGGCCAAAACCGGTTCTTCCTCAAAGAATGTCTGTCCGCTCCAGAGGGGAAATACGATCTCCTCCGCTTTTACGATCAGCGGCTGCACTCCTGATAACACCAGCACCGCAGCCAGCAATAACACTGTTTTTGTTATGTATATACCCCTCATATCCCTTCTTCATCAGCCTTTCTTTTTTGGCGGTCTGGGTCCAAGGAACTGATAATAGTAGGTTTTTAACATACCATTGTAAATTTTCCGGTTCTTGTCTGCTTTCCTTCCAATATATTTTTCCGCCTCTTCATAGGAAGTGATCACATACTCCGACCAGGTGTCCAGCCGGTCAAATGCCTTCCCCATTTCCTTATAGAGAGCAGGCAAGTTTTTCTTTTCTTCGATTCTCTCCCCATAAGGCGGGTTTGTTATGATAAAGCCATATTTTTTTGGATGATTCAACTCCGACACCGAACGTCTCTGAAAATGGATCAGGTGATCCACCCCTGCAGTACGGGCGTTTTCCCTTGCGGCTTTGACGATCTCCCCGTCAATGTCATATCCCTGTATATCGGTCTGGATCCCAGTATCCGCCAGCTGCGCAGCCTCATCCATAGCATTATACCAATGCTTCTTAGGGATCAGATTGTCCCAGTGCTCCGCAAGAAACGATCGGTTCATACCCGGCGCGATGTTTGCCGCTATCATGGCCGCCTCTATCGGAAAGGTTCCGCTGCCACAGAAAGGATCTACCAGAATCCTGTCTTTGTTCCACGGAGTCAGCAAGATCAATGCAGCCGCCAGCGTTTCCGTGATGGGTGCTTTGGCCGTCATGAGACGGTATCCTCTCTTATGCAGAGAAACGCCGGAGGTGTCAATTCCAATGGTCACCTCATCCTTCATCAGAAAAACTCTCACCGGATACTGTGCTCCGGTTTCTTCAAACCAGGCCCCCCCATAATACTGCTTCAGCCGCTCCACCATGGCCTTTTTCATGATGGACTGAATATCAGAAGGACTAAAAAGTTTACTTTTAATTGATGTTGCCTTTGCCACCCAGAATTTTCCGTTCCGGGGAATGTATTCCTCCCAGGGAAGGGCGCGGGTTCCCTCAAACAGCTCATCGAATGTTTCCGCATGGATTTTCCCCACTTTCAGCAGAATACGTTCCGCAGTTCGTAGAAACACATTTCCATAGCAGATCGCTTCCATATCCCCAAAGAATGTGACTCTCCCATCCTCCACCTGGCTGATCTCATAGCCCAGATCCAGGATCTCTTTTTTTAAAACCGCTTCCAACCCAAAATGACAGGGAGCGATAAGTTCCGCTATTCTCATGTCTCTTCCTCCAGATCCAGCTGTAATATCGTCTCTCCCTCCAGATTTCTGATCGTAAAACGGCCGGCTTTCAAAACACCGTAGCTTGGCACATTGCCCTCCTTTGGCAAAGATACGGATCCCGGATTCAGCAGAATATAGCCTTCCCTTCTCTCTGCTTTTAAGACATGGGTATGTCCATGCAAAAGAATATCCCCCCGTTTCATCGGTGGAAGATGTTCCTCATTATAAATATGCCCATGCGTGGCGTAAATCATTTTCTTTCCAAGAGGCATAAGACAGTAATCTGCCAGCACCGGAAATTGCAATACCATCTGGTCTACCTCAGCTTCACAGTTTCCTCTCACTGCATAAATCTCATCTTTACGCGCATTAAGCATAGCAATTACTTCTTTCGGGGCATATTCTCTGGGAAGGTCATTTCTCGGGCCGTGATATAAAATATCCCCCAAAAGCAGCATCCGGTCAGCCTGCTCTCTTTCGTATGCCTCCAGCATTTTCCTGCAATACCAGAAAGAGCCATGTATATCTGAAGCAATGAACAAGGTCATCGTATATTTTCCTTTCCGTACACTCTACGCAGGGACGCCTGAGCGTCCCTGTTGAGTCATTCAATATTTAGCCATCCTACCTGCTATATTAATGCCTGACTGCGGCACCTGTCAATCATTTTAGCGCTGCTTTTTCACGTCAATTCCTTCCAGACGGTTTCCTCTGTAGGATTTGATTCCGCCGACTACCGTCTTCACGCGGTATCCCATTTCAGCCAGTTCCCTGGCAGCCACCATGCTGACAGAGCCCCGCTCACAGTAAAGAACAATTTCCTGACGCTGGGAATAAGGAAATCTTCCGTCCCACCGCTCGTAAGGCAAATTTACTGATCCCTGTATATGCTTAAGCCGGTATTCCTCCGGCGAACGCAGATCAATGATAACCCCCCGGCCATCCTTTATCAGACGATCCAGTTCTCTTGCCGGGATTGTCTCAAAACCCATAAGAAACTCCTTTTTTTTATATATATGTTTCAAAATTGCGGGAGTTACGAAGGAATAAAGTAATTCGTGGCATAAGTGTATTTAAAAGGCAAAGCAAAGGGACCGCCACTTCTTTGTCAGAAAATGACAGCCCCAGTCATCAGCTATACTAGGTCTCTTTAGTAGTTGCAGTCAGTCTCGCTGTTTGTGTTCTCTGCACCGTACTTATCAGTCCCGGCTTTATTTGAAGTCTTATTTTTAGACTGAAAATTGCTGTTCTTTGCCTGCGTATCGGCCGTATCCCAACAATCATTTGCAGAGTTTTTATTCTGAGTCTGTTTATTCTTTGCCATAATTTTTGCCTCCTGAAATCATATGATTTATTACTTTATCTATTATTTCATTTTTGCAAAAAATAATGCTTGCCATTTTATGGAAAGTATATTATAATCAAATTTGTAAAAAAAATTACCCTTAAACATTTTTTTTACAAACCCCTTATTAATTATTTATACTCCCCTCGAAAGACCAGTAGCTCCCCTACTGGTCTTTCTCTTTGTCTCCGGCTTAAATTTTCTGTCCCAAATGACTCGCAGGATGGTGCAGTCATCTATTCTCTATGTCGGGGCACAAAGCACCAACTGCCTGGTTATATCCGAATAAATCTGCAGATTATCTGTCGCATACACTCCTATGACTTTATCCGGGTCTCCCTCTTCCGGAAGAAACTGCCTTAACAGATTCTCTTTTTCCAACAGATAGTCCTCATGATAAGCGACTGTATCTCGCTCCCGGAAAAGAGCCACATAAAAGATACCGGATTCCACCACATCCTGAAAGAAATGGCTTCCGTACGATAATTCTGGGGTTACTCCCCGTTCACTGTAAGACAATTCACATACAACGGACATATTGCAAAGTTCTGTAAAGTTGACCGGAACTCCCAGGGAAGGTGTGGTAGTGCCCCAGCGGCCCGGGCCCATCAGCATCACGTTTTTTTCTTTCAGTTCTTCATTCAGAATCCCGATATGACGAGCTACTGTGTATTTATCCCGCTCCGGAAGCTGCAGATATGGCAAAGTTTTGACCAGAATTACATAATGAACAGGCAGCCTTACATTGCCTCCCATAAAATTACCTTTGGAAAAGAAAAGACATTTTTCTTTATCAATGATCTGGGGTAACTCCACTGTTTTTCCCAGTCCCCTGGTCTGTAGTGGTCTGCACTGAAGCAAATTGAATTTGAAACTGCCGTCTTTCTGAAAATTTGCCGTGTATTCGATGTCCACCGGATAGCGATATTTTTCAGACAATACAGCCATCGCCTTCTTCATTACGTCCGGGAAAACCGTGTCCGACAGAAGTCTTCTGAAATTCAGCACGAAGGGCGCCGCGCTGTCGTCCCGTCCCATATCGCGAAGCATCCGCGCTATCTGAGGATCTTTTTTCCCAAACAGCTTCTTATCTGCCTTGATATCCAGCTTCATGGCCTCTTCCACATCAATACAATCCATTCTGTTTTCTGCCAGATTCAGCACATCAACCTTATGTTGGGAGTAGCGTACTTCCTCTTCGCCGCTCATCAGCGGACTGCGCAGGGGATCATCCAGAGTTACAATTTTCACATAATCTCCAATCACCCGGTCTACAGCTCTGGTTCCCAGTCCAAATACCAGGCGCAGCATTCCTGCCTCCATATCCACATTCTGATCATACACATATAGATTAGAAGAATTTCCTACGCCCGCCGCATGCGGGAAAAAAAACTCTCCATAGTAATCCCCGGACACACGCTGAATTAGAATTGCCATCTGCTCATCCTTGTCCGCCAGTCCACGGTTCTTTCGATATTGCAGTGCGTCTCGATCCATAATGCTGGCATAGACCGTCCTCACCGCATTCTCAAAGTTTTGCATACGCTCTTCCGGTGTACCCTGATTTACACAGAAAACGCTCTCGTACTTTCCAGCGAAAGCATTACCAAAGCTATCTTCCTGAAGTGAAGAAGAACGGACAATGATCGGGGACTGACCATAATATTCCAACATGTGAATGAACTGTTTTTCGATTGTTTCATGAAATTTCCCATGGAGTAATTTTTCTCTCAGTTCCTCCGCATAAGTAAAATATCCTTCCTCTGTTTTCTGTTTCATCCGCAATTCCCAAAGACCATTCTGTACAATATAGGTATAAAACACATCAGATCCCAGATAGTAGGAATCATGCGATTCCATATACGGTTTAAAATAGGTACGATATTCTTGTCCTCTGGTCAAAATCCGTCTGGCCAGCAGCATGCCGACGCTCTTACCTCCAATGTACCCGGAACCGATTTCCCGGGAAGCAATCTTGAGCAGATCTTCCAGTCGAAGATACTGCAGACACATATCATACATCTTGGTATGCCGTCCTACCAGGATGGATACCAGCCGGGTTTTGGCCTCTTCTCTCTCCTGTGCATCTCCGGACACCAGGATCTCTCTCGTACGGTTCATAGTCAAATTCCAGTAATCCATGCGTTCCGTTCCAAATACTAAGTTGGACAACAGTTCTGCTGTCTCCGCGCTGGAAGTAATCGAGATACAACCATCCATGGTCATTTTGTGCGGCAAAAACATGGTCGGGGAATATCTCTGCCAGACTTTGAGTGGATGTACGTAATACTCATCATCCACCTCATACAAGTCTAAGAGAAGCTGGGTAGTCTCCCTGATCCGCGCAATCGTGTCATAGGTATGAACATTACGCCGCAGGGCAAAATAAGCCACAGTATCCAATGAAAACAGATAGGGACAGGTCACCATAAAGAAATTCCCTATCATCAGATCCGAATACCAGAATTTGAGAAGATCTGTAAGACAGTCAAACACATAAAACGCCTTCCTCCCCTCTTTCGTGATGATGTTATGAATCTGAGTTGCAAAATCCTCAAAACCGCTCTTTGGAGAGATTTCATACACTGTAACGCCTTCACAGTCCGCAAGCACCGGCTCATGCAGCCCAAAACGTATATACACCAGATTCCTCTCATCCGCTTTCGCCTGCCTCACATAAGGTTCCACCACATAACGGTAGTTTTCCATTGTATCTACCTGCCAAACAACATTATCACCAAGACGCATCTGATCCACCGCGTCATCAAATCCCTTTAAACCGCCGCTCACCCGCCTGTCAATTCCGCTCATACCTGCTCCTCCCAATCCGTCCTATGCAAATTTCCCTTCTTCCCCAAATACTGAAAACGCAAAAAGACGTCTGCATTTGCAGAACGTCTTTGTTCTCTTTCATTATAAATCATATTTTCCTATTTGCAAATCTTATTTTTCGTATCTCTTTACATTTTTCAAAAACTATGCAATAATCTTGCTAAAAGTTTCACCCGATGGAGGGTGATGTGCAGAACGTACATCAATCCGTGGAATTCATCTGCGGCCTGTATGGCGTCCTGCAAAACTATAAAATTAAAGAAAGCAGGT
>CADCMM010000043.1 GCA_902802515.1 uncultured Lachnospiraceae bacterium | reverse complement strand
CGGGCAAATGTAACGCAGCAAAGTGAAGGTCGGAAACTATGTTTTCAGCAGACATTATTCCTTACAAGCCGTCATTACATAGTGGGTGTTCCAGAAATCATGCCTTTTGGGACGGCTAAGGAAGTCGTCCCAAAATCCGCCTGCCGGCGGATACGCCCCTTCGGGCCTAGGCGAGTACGATTAGGAAACACTTGATGTGTTTCCTAATCTATACATATGGATACACGGAACCACTCGCCTGTATTGCGCAACAGCCCCCTATATCAGTCCACGTATATTAGTCTGCGAACAGCGGTGTGGAATAATATCTGTCACCGGTATCCGGAAGAAGAGCTACAATGGTCTTACCTTTGTTCTCCGGACGTTTTGCCAGCTGGATCGCTGCATGCAGAGCGGCTCCTGATGAGATACCTACCAGTACGCCTTCTTTCTTAGCAAATAATTTACCAGCCGCAAATGCGTCCTCATTTTCTACTTTGATGATCTCGTCATAGATCGAGGTATTCAGCACATCCGGTACGAATCCGGCTCCGATACCCTGGATCTTATGGGGACCACTCTTTCCTTCGGAAAGCACCGGAGATGTAGCAGGTTCCACAGCAACGATCTTGATATCCGGATTCTGAGATTTCAGATATTCACCCACACCGGTCAAAGTTCCTCCCGTACCTACACCTGCCACAAAAATATCTACTTTTCCATCCGTGTCATTCCAAACCTCCGGACCGGTGGTTTTTCTGTGAATAGCCGGATTCGCCGGATTTACAAACTGTCCCGGGATAAAGCTGTCCGGAATCTCTTTCGACAGTTCATCCGCCTTAGCGATAGCGCCCTTCATACCCTTTGCACCTTCGGTAAGTACCAGTTCCGCGCCGTATGCTTTCAGGATATTTCTGCGCTCCACACTCATAGTCTCAGGCATTGTCAGGATAATTCTATATCCTTTTGCTGCCGCAATGGATGCAAGCCCAATACCAGTGTTTCCGGAAGTAGGCTCAATGATCACAGATCCCTCTTTCAGAATACCTCTTTCTTCCGCATCCTCGATCATCGCTTTCGCGATTCTGTCTTTCACGCTTCCTGCCGGGTTAAAATACTCCAGCTTAGCCAGAACCGTAGCTTCCAGTCCCAATTCTTTTTCCACGTTCACCACTTCAACCAAAGGCGTATTTCCAATCAAACCTAATGTTCCTTTATATACATTTGCCATATCTTTTCTCCTTTCCTATCTATTTGATATGTTTTATGTGTTTATATAGATTATATGCCCAGTCTGACAATTTGTCAACTGAAAAATACTAGTGCAGCGTTCGCCAAATAACTGGACCAATCACGCAGAATGCTTTTCTGAGTGTGCATGTCAAAAAACGTAGGCGCAGCGAGCTGCGCTGAGGCTTTTTGACATGTGCAATCAGGAAAGAAGGCAAGTGATTTGGTGTAGTTATTTGCGAATCGCTGTACTAGTTAACAACCTCTCCTCAGATTCCCTCAGCGTAGTAATCCCTCTTCATCAGATTCGACAGTTTTACGCTGTCCGCGTATTCATTGATCACCTTGTACATACCGTTCCAGAAATCCAATGTCTGACACTCCCCGCTCCGCGGGCAGCGGTTCGGCTGATCATCCAGACAGGGGATTGGAGACAGGCTGCCTTCCGCTGTACGCAGGATCTCGCCTGCGGTATACTCCTCCGGTCGCCGTGCCAGCATATATCCGCCGTTATTTCCACGATAACTTCTTACATACCCCGCCTTTGTGAGCAAGGGCATGATCTGTTCCAGATACTTTAATGTGATCTCCTGTCTTTCCGAAATGTCTTTCAGGCGAATGTACTCTCCGTTCTCATTTTCTGCCAGGTCAATCATGATCCTTAATGCATACCGACCCTTTGTTGATATTTTCATCTTCTCACCTCTCTGTAATACAGCTTCCTTTCTCATTTTTCCTAGTATTCCTACTATCTTTATATATATAGTACCATAATTGTTTTTTTTGTCAAGGCAAAAGAAACAGGCAGAAACCTCCAAAAGCCGGAAATCTCTGCCTTCCTTCTCGCGAATAGCAAGCCATTGCGCCGCAATAACGCGATGATACATTATATGATTATCTGTCAGACTCGGTGTAAGCCACAGCACTTTGCCCGGCGATCCGTCCGAATACTACAAAATCCGCCACAGCGTTTCCTCCAAGGCGATTCGCTCCATGCACGCCGCCGGTCACCTCCCCGGCCGCAAAAAGTCCGGGGATGACATTATCCTCGGTATCCAGCACCTGTGCGTCTGTGTTGATCTTCAAGCCGCCCATAGTATGATGAATACCGGCGGTCACATTGATCGCATAGTAGGGCGCGCAATCCAGCGGGTTTGCAAAACTGGTACGCCCAAATTCCGGATCCTCTCCGTTATCTACGCACTGGTTCCACTCTTCCATGGTCTGGGCAAAGGCCTGCGCATCCACCCCCATAGCTTCCGCCAGCTCCTCATACGTCTCTCCGTTGACCGTATAGCCCGCGGTAATATATCCTTGTATCACGCTGGAGGCATCCACCATAGCCTGATCCACCACTAGATAGCTGTGGCTGCCTGTCTGGGCAATTTCCGCAGCGGATACCACATCCCGGGTTCCCACTTCATCAACAAAACGTTTTCCTTCTTCATTTACCAAAATGGCACCGTCTCCGCGAAGCCCCTCCGTGATCAATGCGGAGGTATCCGCCTGAACCGTGGGATGGATCTGAATCTGATCCATATCTACCGTAGCTGCTCCAAGTTCCTGGGCCATGGCGATTCCCTGTCCCTGTGCCCCAGGTGCGTTGGTCGTCATAAATCCTTCCAGCTGCGGGTTCTGTTCAGACACCATTTCAAGATTGGCGCCGAAGCCGCCGGTGGCCAGAACCACTGCTTTTGCATGGATCGTGATTGCCTCACCTTCCTTGCCAACCGCAACAATACCTGCTGCCTGGCCATCAGCGCCTGTCAGTATTTTTTCTGCTGTGGTATTAAGCAAAATTGTAACTCCCCGATCCTCCAGGTTCTGCTGTAGGATCGGAACAATGTAAGAGCCAACGGAAAGAGTCTTGCCTTCCTCATTCACCGGGCGGTGGATACGCTTTACGGACGCGCCTCCAAAGCTGGAAACGTTGGTCAGCGAAGCGCCAATGGAAGATAACCAGTCAATGGCATCCGCACTGTTCTCACACAGAGTGGCTACCAGCTTGGGATCATTGATTCCTTTCCCTCCGATCAGGGTGTCTAACTCAAACAGTTCCACCGAATCAAAGTACCCTTCCGGATTCTCCTGATACTCCTCCCACTGTCTCGTCACAATATCTATCAGTTCCGCAATTGCCTCATTGTCTGCATAGTTTTCTTCTGCTGCCGCCAGCTGTTTTTCCACACCGGCAGCCTCATTAAATTCGTTCTCATCCTGCCATGCAGTTTTCGCCGCATTCAATCCTCCGGTGGAACGGAGAGAATTTCCGCCTACCATCTGCTGGCTCTCCACCAGAATGACTCTCTTCCCGGCATCTGCGGCCTCAATAGCGGCCGTCATACCCGCGCCGCCTGCACCAACGATAACGATATCTGCTTCCAATTCCTGATTTTCTGAAATTTCTGCCTCCTCAGTCGCTGTTTCGGATTGTTCCTGCGCGTCCTGCCCTGCCGCGTTTCCGGTTCCATCAAATACCGCCGGATCAATCCCCTCCGCTTCCAGCGCCTCCCTGACAGCCTCTTTCAGGGCTTCACTGGTGGTGGTAGCTCCAGAGTAGACATCCACATCTATTTTTTGACTCTCCACCATTGCCGGCGGCAGCCACTGTACCGCTTCCGCCCCAAGACCAATGGTTTCATTATGGTCTGTCACGGTAATAGAATAAATCTCGTTCGCGTCTGCCACTACTTCTACTGTAATCGGACCCTCGAAACCCTGTACCGTCACTGTGGAGGTCACCGGCCCCTCCGGCGCCGTCTCCGCCATAACCGGAGATACATTGGCCATACTCAACGCTGCCGCACATAATATGGCAACCCCTGTTCTTGTAAAATCCCTCAGTTTCCTCATAGAATACCTCCTATCATTTTGTCAGCACTCCCGCGTTCATCTGCCACCGTTGATCCGCGTAGTCCAGCGCATCGGACTCATGGGTCACTACCAGCACAGCGGTTCCTTCATCAGCAGCTTCTCTAAGCGCATTCATTACCAATTTTGTATTTTCATCATCCAGATCTCCTGTAGGTTCATCCGCCAGGAGAATCTCAGGTTTTCCCGCCAGTGCCCTGGCAATGGACATTCTCCGCAATTCCCCTCCGGAAAGCTCGGACGGAAACGCCTCCTGCAAATGTTCCATGCCAAAACGGGCCAGCCATTCGTCCGCCGACTCGTTAATCCTGTCAGTGTCTGCGTACATCATCTGGGGAAGCATCACATTTTCCAACACAGAAAGACTCTGCACTGCGGTATGCCCTTGGGAAACAATGCCGATGTGCCGGTTTCTGTAACGGGATAATTCTGCATCGTTCATTGCGTACAAATCCTTATCATCCACCCAGACCTTTCCGGCATCCGGGATCAGCAGACCACCCAGCATATGCAGAAAGGTCGTCTTTCCGCTTCCGGATCGTCCCATCAGCACCGTCAGAGAACCGCTCTCTAACTGAACATCCGTCTCTGACACCGCGAAAAAACGGTTGGACTCTCCCGATTTTCTGTAATACCATTTCGCAATTTTCTCCGCCCTTAGTATCATCTAGTTTCCCTCCCTGAGGATCTTGCTGGCGTCCACATGACTCAGGCGGTTAGCCGTCCACATGGATGCGACGGTTCCGGTGAGCAATACTCCAAGAAATGTTCCTGCAGCAAGCAGAATGCACATTCCGGCTCCCGGCTGCAGGAAGGGAAGTCCCAATTTCTCCTCAATCAGTCCGCCAAACGGAAATACTACAGCACACGCCAACAAAATGCCCAGAACACTGCCCAGAACGCAGATAGCCGCGGTTTCTGTGAAGATCATACCCGACAACATCCTTCTGGATGCCCCCAGCATCCGCAAAACGGCGAATTCCAGCCTGCGTTCCCGTATGATCATGCAGAATGCTGCGATGATCAGCAGGAAGGTAAGCACCCAGATGCCGCCGATCAGTATTGTCATGGCGGAGGATGCCCCCGCCATTCCATCAGACACCGTTGTCAACATATTTTTTGTCTGTACGCTTTCCACCTTGCGGATATGAACATTGATATAATTGTTTACGCTCACAGCACTGCTGTCATCTTTTACTTTTATGTAAACTGCTGAGATAACTTCATCCGGATCTCCTGTAATCTTCAGATCGTGTCCCAATCCCTGGGCAGCTTCCAGTAACAGATGCATCGTATCCATGGTTGTATAGACCGCCGTATCCATTCCTGTCCCCGTACTGTCCAGACGGCCCACCACCTGGCAGTCCTGCTGATAGATCCGCAGAGTAGATCCTATCTCTGTACCCACCTTACTTCCTACGATCAGATCATAGGTTTCCAGCGGCTTACCATAGCTCTGGGCAATCCAGGGCTGCACAGTAAAATCGGTATCCGGATCAATTCCGATCACCTGAACCGGTATGGAGCAGCAGTCTGCCCGAAGCGTTGCAAGAAAGGTCTGAGCAGATGCTTTTTCTACTCCATCAATTTCCCGAACCTTTTCCAACACATCACTGTCCATGTAAAAATATCCCACTGTTCCCTGCAGCAGCATCTCATCCAGATTAACCTTTGACTTCGCAGAAACGGGAACAACAATTACGTCAGCTCCCAGTCTCGCCTCCAGGCTTTTCATGCCATTGCGAAGACTGAATATGGTAGCCGCTCCTGCGAACATGGCAAAAGATAATATCATTACCAGTACTGTTAACATGGCGGTCCTGCCTGGTTTTTTCGTCAGATTTCGAAATGGCAATTTTCGAAACTTCATAGTTTACTCTCCCTTTGCTGCGCCTTTATGAAGTAAAACCACATTGATCGCCGACAATACGGCAATGATAATTCCAAACACCATAACCCCGGGTTTCATAATTGCATGGCAGCGCATGGTTTCCATCATGCAAAGGGGAATCACACATCCCGGGAGTACCAAGGCCAAAATCGCTTCCAAAACCAGAGAAATGGAAATCCCTTCTCCAATCCCATTATTTCTTAAAACAATCATTACCAAAGACTGAATTGCCATCAAAACAGAAATTCCTGTCACTGCTCTCCAGGCCCACTGGCAGTTCATGAAGCTTCCGTCTTCTTTCGCGCCGCAGGTTTTCAAAAATGTCAGCATGCCCACTGCAAATACCAGGCAGAGCAAAAACAGAACAATATCAATTCCACGTATTCTTTTCTTATTCATTTCTTATACCTCTTCTTTACTCTTGGAAATTCTCGTTTATAATCTCTCTTGCTACACGGCCGTGCTCCAGCACAATGGTACGCTGAGCTGCTTCCGCCACCTCCGGGTCATGGGTCACAACGATCAGCGTTGTCCCCTCCCGGTGCAGCTGCCGAAACAGATCCAGCACAATATTTTCATTGGCCTCATCCAGATTACCCGTTGGCTCGTCCGCCAGGATCAGTTCCGGCGCATTGATCAGCGCCCGGGCTACGCAGACGCGCTGCTGTTCTCCTCCGGAAAGCTGGCTGGGAAGATGCTTTGCGCGTTCTCTCAGACCCACGCGTCCCAGCGCCTCCAGCGCCTCTTCTTCATCCGGCATGGAATGGTAATACTGGGAAACCATTACATTTTCCACTGCCGTCAGGTAATTCACCATGTGGAACTGCTGGAAGATCAGGCCGATCTTGTCCCTGCGGATCTCCGTCAGCTTCTTGCTGCTTTCCTTGGAAATATCCACGCCATCCAGCAAGACCTCTCCAAGGGACGGTTTATCCATACAGCCGATAATATTCATCATGGTACTTTTCCCGGAGCCGGAAGGACCCATGATAGCCACCCACTCTCCCTTTTCCACCTTGATATTTACATTGTCCAGGGCTTTCAATTCCCCATAGATTTTAGAGATATTCTTCAATTCCAGAAGACTCATGATTCTTTTCTCCTCTCCTTTCACTTCCTATTCGCCCTTCAGCACGAGAGCCGGATCGATCTCAACGGCTCGCCGTATCGGAAGCAGGCAGGACAGCGCCGCGATTCCCATGGATACAATAACTGTGATCGGCAGCAGCAAAGGCTGAAATGTGATAGACGAACCGAACACATTCACACTCACCACCTGGGCAAAAGCAAAGCCCAGGGCTGTGCCGAGGATCCCCCCCAGTAGCCCAAGGAACATTCCCTCACCCAGAAACTCCGCCCGGATGCTCTGATCAGACGCTCCCAGCGCTTTTCTCAGTCCAATCTCCTTCCGGCGTTCAGAAACCACTGCCATCATGGTAGTGGACACACAGATCATGGTAAGCAACAGAACCACCGCCGTCACAAGAAATACCAGAGACTGCAATTTTGCCAGTACCGTTGTTTCCGATTTCGTCACACGTTTTACCAGGCGCGCCGACATATCGCTGTTATTTTCCGATATCTCGGCTGCGTAATTTTCCAGTTCTTCAGAAGCAGCGGATACGCTCATCTCCATCACATCAAGCTGGCCGCTCACTCCTGTCAGCGCATCCATCGCTTTTAGTGTGGTGAAAATGTAGGCCTCCTCATCACCGCCGGTCTCCAGGATACCCACCACCGTCATATTCAGAGTATTTTTCACATAAGTGTCTTCCGGTTTGTAGGACAGTTCAATGACATTGTTCAGTTTTACACCTATGGTCTCCGCCGTCTCTTTGCCCACAAGCACTTCACGGTCGCCTTCAGGCCATCTGCCCTCCACAGCAAAATAGGGGCTGGTGGACTGTACCTGTTCAAAATCCGTAGCCGCAGCCACAAAAGTACGCTGTCTGCTGGTCATCTCCACATTCACATAGCGATATGGCGTTGCTCCCAAAAGCTGATCCTTGGGTATGACGGTCAGGCACTCCTGCGCCTTCTCCACTGTCATCTTTTCCTCGCCGGAGGGAACCAGGATCATATTAGCTCCATAACCGCGGAACTGAGCCCCCATCTGTCTGGGAACATCATAGTAGATGGTGACCAGACCGGACAGGATCGTAGCTCCGATGGCAATAGACAACAGTGCGATCAGCATTCTGGATCTTCGCCGGAGCAGGGAAGCAGTAACCATTTTCAAAAACATTTTTCTTCTGCTCATTTCACCATTCCCTCCCGATCAGGCCTTGCTGCCGTGCAGAACTTCCGCCGGGCGCAGACGCAGTACCATGCGAATCGCCGGGAGGCTTCCCGCGGCAGTCACAAGCGAAATTAGTACGATAACGATGGGTATGACCATAACCTTCATCTCTATCGCCGAGCCAAACACCGTACGGCCGATCAGCTGCGCGAATCCAAAGCCGAGGAAATAGCCGGCCACACCACCCACAAGAGCCGTGATCAGAATCTCTGTCAGCACCAGCCCTGTGATAGAACGGTCTTTGGCTCCGATGGCTTTCAGCAGACCAATCTCCTGGGCCCGCTCCATGACACTGGCAGTCACCAGATTAGAAATACCCAGCGCGGAACCGATCAGACTCAAGATCGTGATCAATATCATAAGGAGCTGTGTCTTATCCAGGATCGCTCCCTCGGACTCAGCCACCTGACGGACCGCCGATGCCACGCTGTCCGTGATCGCTTCCTGAATCTGGTAACAGATAGCGCTCACATAAGCCGTACAATACCATGTCTCATAGTCTTTCGCCGACAAAGCTGCAGGGTTCTGGGCCGCACGTTTTGCCAGGTCATTGTCCGGCGTTGTCAGAGCGCTTACCTCGATATAAGCAACCTTGCCCTCCGTATCACTCAGCTCCTGCACCAGATCCAGCGGGGCGTAAATCTGTTCATCTTCATCGCCGCCGGCATCAAAGATGCCTGTAATCACTGCTTCGCAGGAACTGGCAGGACCCTCCAGGGAGATGGTATCTCCCACTTTCCATCCCTCTCGCTCAGCCAGAACAGTCCCGATCATAATTGCATTTTCAGAGCCTTCCGTCTGCTCATCCAGCCACGTTCCGTCTGCTATATCCCACCAGGTTCGCAGACTCGTCACTCCAACATCCAGATTTTCTCCGGTAGGCAGTTCCAGATGATGGTTGAACCAGGTGCCCACCAGTTTCACCTGACTGCCGTCCGCAAGAGTAATGTCAGCGTCAATAAACGGGGCAAAATCCACAATATTAAACGCCCAGAAAATCGTCTTCAGTTTTCCGACTTCCTCCTCCTTCAGATAAGAAGTCTGTATTACATCTCCCTCATCCTCCACATCATACAGATCTGACAGCAGGGAAGAATCCTTTGGTTTTACTGTGATGTTCGCGCCATAGGTCTTCAACTCCTGATTCACCTTATCGCCCACATCCAGCATCACATTCAGCATCGCAGTGGCCAGAGATGTCCCAAGTGCAATGGTAAATGCTATCAGCAGCATTTTTCCTCTCTGACGGAAAAGTGCTCCTCTGATCATTCGAATAAACATATTGGCCTCTCCTTACTTAAAATGCTTTTCTCCATCTATGATCGCCTGGAGCGGTATAATAATATATCCATTTTCCACCCGGTATTCCAGCGGTATCGGGTTACAGCCTCCCTTAAATCCGATGGTATTAATATTCATTACGACGTCGCAGCGTTTGCACACCACCTGTCCGTTCCTCTCAAAATATCCGGCGTCGCCGCAGACACTGCAGGCATCCAGTCCCACTCCGTAGGAGGCTGCCCCCGGCTTCTTGATAGCGATCCAGCGGACATCGCCGCCATCTGGGATATTGTACTCAAATCTGTGAAGATGTCCATCTTCCAGCTGATCAACCGGAACAAAAACTTCTTCCCCCACGATCTCATACTCCTCCGGCGGAGATAGCTCGATTATGCGGCTGTCATACGCTTTTATGGCGGTGAGATTGACGATCGCGATCACTGCGCACACAGCCACTGTTACCGCAAAGCGGCGATAAGAACGGTTTCTGGCGATCAGTTTTCTCTCCTGGGCACGGTTGTCAAAGGGTTCCTTTACGCGGAGGCTGCGCACATAGAGCAGCACGGGGATAATCAGCGCAAAGACCGTGATCAGGATCCCAAACAGCAGTGTGTTGTTTGCAACAAATTTCGCGTACGGAAAAGCCCAGGGATGATCCTCGGATCTAAATGTGGGCCATTTGAGCCACTTGGGCGCCGCCAGCCATTTGCTCAGCACCAGCCCCGCAAAGCGCGCTGCGTTGGTAAGGATCGCCAGATCCAGAACAAGAAGCAGCATTTTTCTGCTGCCGAAAGCCATCACCGCTTTATGCAGGAAAGAAACCAGCACCACCATCAAGATCAGCGCCAGAATCCACCCGATCAACCGGAGCAGAAATTCCACAGAAATAACACCCTTTCCCGCTGTATCGAACAAGAACGGATAAGCCATCACATCAGGAAGCTCATAGAAAATCAGAGCACCCGTCAGCGTGCCGGCACTTAAATGGATCATAAATTCTCCAAATCCCATCGTTTTCTTTTTATAATTGAAAAGCAGGAGGGAGAACAGTATAAATACTACCGTGGCAATGATGGCAACGTAAAATATGTACATGTTCCAGCGGTTCGTCGCGATCTTGCTGGTTTGGTTTTTTACGATCGCCATCACACCGGAAGCTATCACTGCAGCAATGATCGCGATCGACTGGGAAATTTTCCCTCTTCGTTCATATGTCATACTCAGAAACGCGTACAGCAGTGTGATCATCACACTGATCTGAAGCAGATCCTCCGTGACGGTTACAATATATTTCAGCAAAGTTTAAGCCTCCATAGTCAAAGATTGTGAACGCACTACAGGAGATATGCAATTTCCCCGCCGCTTCGCATATCTCCTGATGATTCTGTTGTTCGATTGCACTTAATGGCAAAGCATGAATTTTCTCTTAGGAAAACGCTGATTAATCAGCATTTTCTTAGTACTCGAGGGGAAGGTACTCCCAGTTCTCCCAGGTAACAACGATCGGCTCTTCCCAGAAACGTCCGGTAACACCGGTCTCAGAATCTACATGAAGCAGATATCCGTTCTCCTCCGGGCTATGGATGGTAACTTCCAGCGTGTAGGTATCCGCATTCGGCAGAGCAATGTTTGCGCCGTAGTGCGGGCCATCACTTGCGTTCATGGTCATGAAAGTACCTTCTGCAGCAACTTCGCCGTCAGAACCGATTACTTTGTAATCAACGGTCATGTACGGAGCCCAGTCACCAACGCCAAAGCCAAGATCGTTTTCGTTGTAGTGAATATCAGCCTCAATATGGATATCAGCATCTTCCAGAGCCAGACCAGACTCAGCCACCGGCTCCATCTCTACCGGCTGGAAGTATACTGCTGCAACGTGCAGGATACCCTCGTTGATACCGTCAGATCCTACATCCTGCTCATTATCCTCTTCCGGACCAACCTGCAGTTCTTCAAAACCGGCTTCTTCCGCCATTGCCGGAACAGCAGCGAAAACCATCATGGAAGCCATAAATAATGCCACTAATTTTTTCATGATATATCCTCCTTGTTATTTAAGTTTTAAATTTATTTACCAGAAGCTGCCGTATCGCGCGGGTTGATGCGGCGCTTCGCTGGTGCAATTTTTCGCTTTAAGCGTTCTGCTGCGCCGTCTCCGCTTTTATAACATCGATCTTGCCTTTATAGCGAGCCGCTACAAAAGTAGCCACCAGGATAGCGATCAGGATCAGCTGCGGGATCACCATCTCCGCGTACGGATAAACACCCAACACGTCCAGAACATCATTTTCTTCCAGCATCCACGGGATACGTGTCACATCCAGAAGTCCGCCCTCCGCCAGTTCTTTGATACCGGAACCCAGGAAAGATACCGACATAACTGCCATCAGAATACTGGTTGCGGTGAAGAACGGCTTAATCGGCAGTTTGATGGACAGATACCGGATAGCCAGATAAACACCAACCAGCACCACACATCCAACGCCAAATCCCGCCCAGACCATGACCGGGTTTCCGTCGTCTGTCAGCATCGGCTGATAGAACAGCACCACCTCCGCGCCCTCACGAAACACGGAGAGGAATGCGGTGAAGGCCAGTGCAAAGGAGGATCCCCGTTCCACAGAAGACTCCACCTTACTGTCAATGAACCGGGTCCAGGATGCCGCCTCGGATTTCGAAATCATCCAGTTACTTACATAAAAGAGTACGCACACCGCGATCAATGCTGTGATACCCTCGATCACTTCCTGGGACTGAGCGCCATAGGCGTCACCCACCGCTCTCTTGAGCATCGTAAGTCCCCATGCAGCAACAAAGCTTGCCACAATGCCCAGAACGGATCCGATATAAACATTTTTCAAATTCTTCTTGTTTCCGGATTTCACCAAGTAAGCGATGATAGCAGCGATCACCAGGATCGCTTCCAGACCTTCTCTAAGAATGATACCGAATGCCCCGGCAAAAATCAGGCCGCTGTTGCTTCCACTGGAACTTGCTTCCGCCGCCTGCGCCGCCGCTGCCTGAGCAGCCTGGGCAGCCTCCGCTGCCTGAGCCGCTGCTATTTCTGCTTCCACCGCATCTACGGCGTCCGCCTTTTCCAGCAGCAGTTTCTTTAAATTATTTGTCTCTCTCTGATAGCTCTTTCGCTGAAACTTTTCCCCATATGCAACGGCTTTCAGGTCGGCAAACTGCGCATCCACCTCTTCCCGGTCTGCCAGAGAAAGTTCATTGTAGATCGCAAAGCCAAGTCCGGACGCCTCATACACCGAATAAAGGGCGGTGTTGAAATTATCCTGAGCTGCTTCCATGTCTTTGCCCTTGTAGGCAGTAAACGCAGTTTCGAGAACCTCACAGGCTTCATCCGCAGCTTCCCGCCAGCTTGCATACTGTCTGGCAGCATTCGGATCACCGGCCAGATCCGCATAAGGATCTGTGGCCACTTCCTCACCATGGGAATAATACTTGGTAATGGTAACAGCTTCACCATCCTTCACCGCAAGTTTATTTCCATCCTCCCGGATCATCGCCTTCAGTTTATTCAATTCCGTGCGGACTTCCGTCTGGGTCTCCACATCCTCATTGGATTTTTTAACCGCTCCCTTACAGGTGGAAAACTGCAGTTCCACCGCGTTCTTTCTGGGACCGGATATGTAACTCATAGTCTGACGTTCAAATCCGGTGACCTCATACACCTTGAAGTATGCGTCATTCACGCAATTAAACGCAGATTTTGCATCTCCTTCCAGATAATATTCGAATGCGGTATCCAGATATTTATCAATCTCATCCGCAGCCAAACCCCAACGATTTCCTTCCGCCGATTCCGCATAAACCGCAGACGAAACCGTCATTGCCAGAATAGCCAGAACCATCAGCAATGCGGACATACGTCTGCGTATCATACTCTTTTTCCCTGATGACATCACACATCATCCTCCTTATCAGGGTTAGATTATTCTAACGGTGATTATATACCGCTACGCATGATTAGTCAACGCTTTTTTTAATTATTTTTGACTATCTTGACATCTAAACGATAAGAAACACGCTTTGCCAGTTTCTGGCGTTATCGCGACATTCGCCAAAACATGCAAGCATGTGATGGCTCATTGTTCGCGCAAAAAGACAGGAGTCCCGAAGCTTCTCACAAGCTCTCAGAACTCCTGCCGTAAAATTTTCAACCAACCTTTTTCCTGATTGCAGCCAACACATCCGTCTGCTTTGTCGTTCCTTTTCGTATTCCCATAATAGCAGGACCATGCGACAGAATCGACAACACAGTAAGCGCCAGAGAAATGGCTGCCGCCTCCTGATCTCCTCTTGCCAGCATTGCCAGAACAAACGCAAAGGGAATCACCGGGCCTCCAATGCACAGATACTTTGTGGCAAAAACCACAAGCATCCCCGCAATATTTGCGGCCAGCCCCAGAGGGAAGGAATAGATAGAAATCCCCACGGACGTCGTGGCCACTCCTTTACCTCCCTGAAACCTTCTCCAAAACGGAAAGTCATGCCCCAGCGTACAGCCAAAACCGGCATACAGCGTAACGATCCATCCTGCCCGTCCAAATATCAGATATGAAACCAACGCCGCCAAAACACATTTGCCCAGATCCCCGATCAAGGTATAAATACCCGGTTTAAATCCAAGAGACGCCATAATATTGGCCATGCCGGGATTTCCGGTATCTCCCAGTTCACACGCTCCCTTTCCCGCAACCCGGCGGGCTACCACCTCCGCCGTCAGAAAACAGCCGAAAAAATATCCTACGATACAGCTTCCGATCCTTGGTATTATCATGATACACCTCCTGAACTATGTGCCATAATTGCTTTTAGGAAGCACCGGATGTGTTTCCTTATCTATCATTCCCTTATACCGGAGTGTGTAATCCCTTTCTCTTCACATTCCACACACTCCTGTTCCAGTTTCACGCCTCGCTCCAGCATATACGCGATCAATTCCCGTAATTCCGGTTCCTCCAGCATTCTGGTCAGTCTGATCCGGTCAGAATCAGTTAAGCTCCGTCCATACCCCTCATATTGCTTTAAGGTTGCAATATCCATGTGATACCGCTGAAACGGAATACCCGTTTTTTCCCGCAGATCTTTCCATATAGCGAAACCGCCCGCATCAATATCACCAAAATGACAGTAAACAGCGCCCGGTATCTTCTGATAAATTTTATGCAGTAACTCGCGGCGGATTCCATTGTGATAACCCCCAAGGTAGATGATCAGGCTCTTTGGCTCCTGCCACCGGAAAAAGCTGGTCAGGTTTTCAATAGTGATCACTTTCTCAATATGCGACAGTTGTGAAAAGCTGATATCCGGCAGATCTTCTCCTGAGAGGCCAAGGCCCTGGCGCAGCAGTGACAGATCCATCTGCGTATCTTTTACAAAGATCGTGGCGTTTCCTTTTATATACACATAGTTAGGCGTATGGTAGATGCCGTATTCCGCCAGGATCTCCGCTGCATCCATATCTTCATACGCGCTGCAAAATCTGCGGAATATTTTGATCACGCGCGGCTGTATCTGTTCAAAATATTTTGTATCCTGAAAGTTCCAGGCGGAAAATTCTCTAATATAGCAGGTCTTGTCATTCTGTTCTACACAGCGAACCGCCTCGAGCAGTCCGCGGGTTTCCTCCGGATTTTTCAGATCGATGTATTCCTTTACAGACAAATGTTTTTCTATTCGTTCCAGAAGAAACCGGGCAAAGGAGACTGTGACCGGTGAGCTGCTTGCCAAGGCACCGTTTTTCCGGGCAGCGGCCGGCGCAGCCGTGTACTCTGCGAGCAGCTTTAAATTCCGATCTTCCTGAAGCGTTTTCGGTTCCCTACCCAAATATGCGTAGATCTGTTCCATCTTTTCCGTATTCAGCCTGACCTTCCGGATCAGATGATCTGTCTTTCCATCCTTCCAGATAATCTCCAGAAATCCTTTTGTCTCCAGAGCTTTCATCACCGTATGGATC
>CADCMM010000042.1 GCA_902802515.1 uncultured Lachnospiraceae bacterium | reverse complement strand
TTTCCTCCGACCATCGCCGTGTCTTAATACAACGGAAGGCCACCGCATCTGTGCAGCAGCCTCCCTTGTGTCTTTTTACCAGGTTCTATTCGTGTACCTCAGAGACATCCGTATTAAAGTATTCCTGAGAAATCTCTGCGATGGTGCCATCTTCCAGAAGTTCATCAATCGCCTCGCTTATCGTATCGCGAAGTTCTTCTCTGCCCTGCAGCAGTACTACCGCGCTGGATGTCACGTCATCTAGTGTTGCCACAACCTTCAGGGAAGTGGTATCTCCGGTCTGTGCCGTCCAGTAAGAGTAAGTCAGAAGATCGTTGATAACCACATCTGCGTCATCGTTGATCACGCACTGCAGAGCAAGAGCTACCTCATCCTGTCCCACGATCTCCGCACCATAATCCTGTGCGATCTGATTATAATTAGAGGTTAACCCCTCTGCTGCGCGAAGGCCCTTAATATCCTCAAACGTCTTCACATCTTCGTTGTCGCTCTTAACGATCAGAACCGGCTGTGTATATACATACGGCGTAGTGAAATCATATTTTTCCTCTCTCTCATCCGTAATGGTCACCTGGTTCATAACAACATCGATGGTTCCGGCTTCCAGTGCCTCAAAAATGGAATCCCACTCAATCTCCACAAATTCCACGTCGTAACCAATCTTCTCACCAATTGCCTTCGCCACATCCACTTCAAAACCGGTCAGTTCTCCTTCTTCATCGTGATAGGTGTACGGAGCGTAAGTGCCTTCCATACCAACTTTGATCGTCTTTGATTCAACTGCCGGATCCGCGGCATTCTCCGCGTACACGCTCATACTGCCCGTCAGTACAGCGCCAATTACAGAAATTACCAGTAACTTCTTTAAAGTTTTCTTTTTCATTTCTCTTCTCCTTAAGCCTCCGCTATGTTCTTTGTTGCTCCTTACTACCGAAAAAAGGTTCCAGGACGAGCATTGCTCATTCCTGAAACCTCTGGTTTTCCAGTCAGTGTCATAATAAAAAGCAATATATTTCATATCATTTTGATATGATTTATATGTTTCTATATTTTACACCGATTTTTTTTATCTGTCAATAGGTATTTTATTATAAGCAAAAATACCCGGATGCTGTAGCGTATATGGGATTGTCCATATACTAATGCCTCCACTGCTCTATCGCCAAACTATTTCCTACACGGAAAGATAAACCAGAGTAGGTATACAACCGAAAGAAATATTATCTCCCGTCATCCAATTCTAGACTGGATAATAAACTTCGTATCGGTCTGTGGAAATTTCGCCTTCCATACCAATATACTTATATTATTTTGTCATGCACTCCGCTGGGGCAATAACAGCATCAATTAAAAAATTTCCAGACCAAGTATCATTCATTCCTGAAACATCCGGTTTTTCAGTTAGTGTCATAACAAAAGTTCATGGAACCATATGCAGGGCATTTTAATTGCAATTAAGTCAATTCATCTATATAGGCAGCAAAACATCATTGACGTTATACTATATATATGTTATGTTAATATTGCATTATTTATTAATCTATATTTATACATCAATAAATAATTAGTAGTTTTATATTTATTTGAAATATCTTGAATGAAAATAGTATAATCCTTTATGGTATATTTGAAAGAATAATAAAATAAACTTATTATTTAGAGATTTATGGCGCATATATGGATATACTATGGAGATAACTACAACAATGCATTTGAAACAGAAATTGATTATTTTGAATACAAGTCAAATTACTACACAGGAGATATTTAATTTTACAGTAAACGGTACTTAGAATTTGATATTATTTCCGAGATTTTTTAACAAAATCTCTGAAGGCTTCTCTGAGAATATAACAGTTTAAAAGGGAGATTTTATATGATGAAAGTAAGAATAAAAAAATATACGGCTTGGGTGACAATGGTTGTCATGATTTTAATTATATCAACGAAAGCATATACAAACGAAGTTTTCTATAAAAAAGAAAGCACCCATACTAACAATGAAGAAAAAATGAGTACAAGCGCCAACCGTACGTACACTGATATAAAAAAAGTTAAAAAAACAGAAGATTACCCAGTTGTACTTAGAGTAAGCAAAACCGGAAAAGAAGTCACTGTTTATTTAAAAAAAGTAGCTTCTCAGCTGATAAAAACAGATTATGAAGCAGGATCCTATATTAAAATCGTAGACGTCGAAGAAAACGCCAGATATTATATAAGTTTGGAAGGTTTGTTGGCAGCTGCGCCAGAACAGTACAGGACAAATTTTATTAATACAGGCATTAGACTTATATATGATAAAGATGCAGAACAGGCATGTTCTTACAATGCAAAAACAAGAAAACTAACCATCAACTCTGTAACACTAAAAGTATATGGTATTCTCGGGTCTTTTGTTGCGACAGAAAAAAAAGTTAATAAAAGTAACCAATGGGCCAGCATTTGTCGTGAGGAAAAGAGTAACTGCGTATTCGGAGGCAACAGTATATCGTCAGCACAGTTCTTTCAAAGATGTTTTTATTATTATTGTCTAGACGAAGAATATTTAAAGGCACAGGCACCAAAAGCATATGATTATTTAAATAATATGTAGATCTGCCGGCGCAGCGTACTAATTATAATATTTTATTCCGCGCCCAATATCGCGATGTCAAACGGGGGCAATGTCAACTGTGTACCTTCCATCTCCACTGTTTCATCCGATACGCAGAGCATTTCTTTCAAAGTCCTGCAAGAACAGTCTGTCCCGGCCAGATCCACTACCTGCGGTTCTTTGGAAGTATTGATCACCAGAAGCAGCGGCTGCTCGCCTTCCGTTTCCCGGTAAATAGCACAGACCTCTTTCCCGGAAATTTCTTCCAACAGGGCGCAGCTTCCCCGCATGATGGCCGGATATTGGTTTCGAAGCCGGATCACTTTCCTCACATACGCATAAACAGAAGCTTCCTCCCGGCTCTGCTCCTCCAGACTTCCGAACTTCATCTTCACCTCGTCCATGTCCGCCGGTCCAACACACATACCCTCCGCTTCCGGATCCTCGCTCCAGTACATGGGCGCGCGCTTATTTTCATCCTTGCCGGACCCTTTCATGCCCAGTTCCTCACCGTAATACAGAAACGCATTTCCCGGCATCAGAAGATTCAGGGCCTGAGCCAGCTTTGTCCTGCTGCCATCGTCCTTGTTATAGTACCCTGCGCTTCTGGCCATATCATGATTCGTATAAAACGGAGCATCAATGTACTGGGAACCGTAGGAAGCAAACAGTTCCTCCAGCGATACCAGTTTCTCTCCATAATAGGACGCGCCGCGGCTTCCCCTCACAACAGAAGCGATGTATCCTTCCTGGCCGGCGAACGCAAAATTGAACATCGAATCAATCCCGCTTTCGTAATACTGCGCATAGGTATCCAGATCCGTCCATCCCTCGCCCACAAGATACGCATCCGGTTTTTCCGCTTTCACGATTCCATTCAGCCAGGCGATAAACGCAATATTTTTGGCCTTGTCATCCGTATAATAGGAGGTCACCGCATCCAGGCGAAAACCATCTATCCCCCGTTCAAGCCAGAAACAGAGAATTTCTTCTATTTCTTCCCGCACCTTCTCATTATCCAGATTCAGATCCGGCATGCCGGACCAGAAATGCGCCTCATAGTACCAGTCCGTACCATCCAGCGGTTCATAGTCTTTCTGTTTTTCCCGGGAAAAATTATAATATTCCACATAGGGACACTCCTGGGCAGAGGGCTCCTGTCCCTCCGGAAGTCCCGCCAGATACTCCGCCGCCTGAATAAACCAGGAATGCTGCGAAGAAGTATGGTTGACCGGCAGATCTAAGATCAGTCGGATCCCTCTTTCTTTGCAAGCAGTAAGCAGATTATCAAAATCATCCATCGTCCCATATTGGGAATCGACAGAAAAGTAATCCATCACATCATACTTGTGGTAAGTTGGGGACTGGAAAATGGGCATAAGCCAGATCATGTCGCAGCCAAGATCTTCTTCTGTAAGATCATCTCCGTCATTGATATAGTCCAGTTTTTCCTTCAGACCATTCAGATCGCCGATACCGTCCCCATCGCTGTCATAAAAAGAATACACGAACACTTCATAGCAGGTTCCGTAATTTTCATCGTTCCTGTTCAGAGTTTCGCTCTCTGACGCAAATGCAGCAGTTCCGGTAAGCATAGTCAAACAAAGTATCCCGGCCAGCACGCTTCTCCATTTTTTTATCACTTTAAATTTCATGTACTCTTCTCCCCCATTACCATCTGTACCCTCTCTAATTCTGGTACAGGTTCACAATTTCTTCTCTCAGTTCCTGCCACGCCCTGCTGTCTGCCGTTCGTCTCCCATTTTCCCTCAGATGCCGGCGCAGCTGCTCATCGCGGCAGATATGCCCAATCGCCTCAGCGCCTCTGGCGATATCTCCAGCCGGGTAAGTCAGACAGTTCACTCCGTCCTCCAGATACTCACTGTTTCCCGCATTTTTCACTGCTACCACATAACCTCCGGCAGCCATCATCTCCAGCGGAGGATAAGAAAAACTCTCCAGCAGACTTGATTTCAGCAGAATATCACACTGTTCATAAACATCCTGTACCTGTTCATAAGGCACCTGCGAAAGAAACTTGTCTACCCGATACCAGTCTTTCGGCGTGCCATGATAGGCCATGTACCACACCTCATATTTCTCTTTGTCCAACAATTCCACAATGCGAAAACTTTCGTCCACGTTTTTATGTTGAGCAGTGCTGTCTCCTTCGATCAAAATACGGATCTTTCCATCCATGGTTCTTTCTTTCTCTGTGAACTTGTCCGGATCCAGTCCGTTTGGCGCATAGGATACTTCATGGCCAAAGCGCTGGGAAAGCCAGTCCCGGCACCATTTCGAGATCGTCAGGTAGTGAAGCTGGGGATGAAACCCGTATGTCTTTCTTGCCTGAAGACGCAGAGGATCTCCTGGATCATAAAAATCCGGCTCATAATTTTGAACCAGATAGCATTTCCTTTGGATACTCGGAATACGTTCCAGATAATCCACCGTAGACCACATGGTAGCCACGGCCTGGTCGATGGTTCCCAGAAAACGGCTATCCGTGCAGTTGATCACCGGAAAACGGCAATTTTCGAAATCATACCATTTCTCTTTTCCCCTCTCATCAATGGAAAGCAGCAGCACATCCCTTCCCGTCTTCCGCAGAATACGCGCATGCTGCAGGGCCACCATCACGCCGCCGCTTACCTGAAAAGATGGCAGTATAAAAGCTATATTCTCTTTTTGCCTTTTGCGCAAAAATTCTGCCAGCCCTGTTCCGGTGCGGGCTGTCACACAATATTCCCGGCAGTAGTCAAAGGCTGCCTGACCGATCAGTTCCCGGTAAGACGGCTGCTCAATGAGCGCCCGCAGCGCTTCCTCCCACTGCCCGGTATTCTGGCAGAGAATACCGGTCCTTCCATTCTCTACCATCTCATGGAACGCACCAATATCGCTGGCTACGGTTGGCACCTTCACCAGTGCAGCCTCTACCCACTTATTTTCCGATTTCGCCCGGTTAAACGTATTGCTTGTCAGCGGCGCCAGATTAATATCTACCCTAGCGATGACAGCAGGCAGTTCCCGCCAGTCTGAAAAGGGATGGGTTATGATCTGGTCTGTATAGGAGGATAGCTCCTCCGGCACATCCAGTTCTCCCACCACATGAAGCTGCAGCTTTGGATAATCCTTCAGCAGAGAAACCAGCACGGAAAGGATCATCTGGAAATCATCATTGTGCGTAATGCTTCCGCTGAAGTAGCCGATTCTTACAGTATCCGGCTCCGTTCCCACTCGAAATACTTTCTGCTGTTCCAATGCCTGCAAAGAAAGTTGTACCATCTCCTCGGAGGCCACATTGCGGTTAATAAAAACCTCCGGCACATACTGTTCCAGCTCCTGCGCCAGACAGGACGTGGTGGTGATGGCTCCGTCGCACAAGCGCAGCAGTTTTCCCATACTTCGGACATTCGCGTCATAGTCTTTCCGTTGCTTCTCCTCCATGGTGTCCAGATAAGGTATCATATCCGTATATACCGTGTCGATCACCAGATCATCCACATCATAGAGGATTGTCTTATTCATCTCCCTGGCCAGCTCCACAAAGTTCCCGATCAGATCCGTATAAGGACAGCGAAAAAATATGATAATGCGGTAGCAGCGAAGCGTGTCGATCTGCAGGTTTTGAAAATAGACCTCACCGGTTGTGATCCCAAGAGATTCCAACTGCTCCCTCTGGTGTGTCACCCGGTATCTCCCGGGATGGGGAAGACTCTCATTGCAGCCATTGACAAACAGCACGTCCCGAAAACAGCCGTCGGTATATCGTCCTTCTGATTTCGCCTCTCTGTTCCGCTTCAGATACAGCCGGGCTTTTTGCCCCACCTTATGAAAACCATCTTCCCGCAATGTTTTCACTGTTTTTTTCGTAAGATCTTTGAAGTCCTTCATACAAACCTCTGTTTTTCCATATATATCCTATCTTCCGATGAGATACTTTTTCCATTTTATCCCACAGGAGGGCAGTACCAGGAAGAGATAGCAGTAGATCAGGAATGCAGCCATAGCAATGCATACGGCATAGCAGAACACCTTTCCCACACGGCTGTCCCTTCCGTACTTTTCAAACAATCTCCGGTATCCCATAGTCATAAAATACATCAGCGGGATCAGCATCGGCATACTATAACGCCCCTGGGGCTGATAATCGTTCACATAAGAATTATAGACATTCAGTATATTAGGGAGGAGCAGGGTCAGCGCTATTCCGATATGGAAAACTGCCTCCTTGCTCCAACGCGACAGTCGATAGGTATATTTTATCTCCATCTGCGTTCCACATATCCTTTTTTTCTCTGAGAATCTGGATCTGCGCAGTGAAAACATACTTCTAAGCTGCGGCAGGATCCCCAATGTTCCAATCAAAAAGAAAACCATAAACAGCTTTCCGATCCACTCCGGCGGCCATATCGTCATATAGCCAAAGCTGCCGATAAAACTGTAGTAGACCATCATCATCCAGTTGTGATGGTGATTGGCAGGCTGGTAGAATAGCATTGTAAACACATTCGCGGCAGGGTTCATCTGGAAGGTATACCTGTTGGACGGCTTCCTGGCCTCCTCCGCGAATTTCTCTGCGTATTCCGTTGTGATGTGAAGTCCCAGCGCGTCTCCATCGTACAGCACATAGTTTCTGGCGAACCACCAGCCTGCCAGGACCGCCACGATGGCAATGATGACCAGGCCTCTGGTCAGAAGTTTTTTGAAATTCCATTTTTTTTCTTCACAAAACAGGATGGAAAAGCAAAATACGATCACAGACGCCAGTATGACGCCGTAAGCATTGTAATAAGACAGGGCGCAAACAGAAACACCCACGGCCAGACGGATGCAGGACTTCCAGCTCCACTCATCCTCCAGCCCGCGGATCCAGGAATAGATCAACATCGCCGTGGCAAACAGTGCCAGACTGTCGCAGTTCACATAAGAAAACAACACAAAAGCCCCCGGCAGTAAGGTAACCAGGCACAGGAACATTTTTTCATACGCATCCTTGAAAAATCGTTTCCCGATCTTCAAAGTATAAAACGCCGTCCCTACTCCGAACAGCACTTCCGCCATCCTTGCCGCTACAAGAAGGGCTCTCTCGTTCATGGTAAAAAGGCTCACCAGTTTCATGAACGGATAAGAGACCATGTAAGACAGCATCGGATAAAATGCGTAGGAAATACCCCAGGATTTATCCAGCACCTCCGGATCACCGCCATGGGGCAGGGCATTGTGCCGGAACAGGTACTCCACTACCTTATAGCGCATCTGTTCATCCGGCGAAAATGTGACCGGCTGGATCACCGCCCAGGCAAACAGAAACAGTCCGATCAATGTCAGAAACAGTACCTCAAACCGAATTTCTTTTCTGTCAATTTGTATCTTTTTCCCCTTCATCTCTCTAACTCCCGCTGCTCTGGCAGCCTCCATCTCCTATCTGCATCCGCTCAAAAACTCATAATATTCCCTGAGCCCCTCACGGAACGGTTTCAGTGGTTTTTTGTATAGCTCTCTGATCTTCGTATTATCAAGAACCGTTTTCTTCAGATCCACATTCCGGCTCTCTTTGTAGGTTACCGTCAGGTCAATGCCCAGCTCTTTCAGTAATTTTAAAATGTCATTCTGACTCACGCCAATACCGGAACTGATATTGAACACATCCTCCGGTCCCTGATACTCAATAAGCGTACTAAGCATCTCGCAGACATCCTCGATAGCGACATAATCCCGGACGATCTCTCCGTCTCCCCAGATTTCCATTACATCGCCGGTCAGCGCCTTTTTTAACGCTGCGTCAATGAAGCCCACGCCTCTGTGGTAGTCCTGACCCGGGCCATAGGGATTGGATATCCGGGCAATGATCATATCACCGCCCCGTTGGGCATGAAAGGTGCGCATCACATTTTCAATGCAAAGTTTCAAAGCCGCATAATGGTTGATGGGATGCGTGGGCGCCAATTCCGTGATGGGCTGTACTTCCTGATTTCCATAAACCGTTCCTCCTGAAGAAAGAAACAGCAATTTTACCCCGTGACGCACCGCCATCTCACACAGCCGCACAGACTGCAGAAAATCCATTTCATAGCCCTGCATATATTTTTCGTTGGAATTACTGGGATTGATGGTGCTGATGGCATGCACCGCCACGTCCATGTTCCTCAGGGTATCTTCCAGTAATTCGCTGTCAAAAAAATTACCGGAAAGATAGGTGACACCCGGATACTTTAGTACAGGCTCGGCAATATCAAAGCTGTATACTTCATATCCCTTGCCAGTCAGCGTACGGCTCAGATTCATGCCGATAAATCCGTTGCCCCCTATGATCAATACTTTTTTACTGCTCATCTTCCTCGATTCCTTTCAAAATAGCCGCGTAGACCTTATCCGCCTCCTGCTCCCAGGAAGTCTGCGCCGCAAAGGCGATTCCCTTCTGCCGGATCTCCTCCAGCTTTTTCGGATGTTTCAAGTAAAACTCCAGTGTATCCGCGATCTCGTTTGGGTCGAAATCCACCAGGATAGAATTTTCCTCATTCACCAGCCAGGTACTGTTTTCTCCTTTTGAACAAACCGCCACGCCGCCGGAACCCATAACTTCCAGAGGCAGCAGAGACAGATTGGTGCTGGAAATGATCAGGCACAGATCGCAGCGGGCATACAGATCCGACAGATTTTCCAGGGCAACGATTCCCAAATTCTCATGGGGAAACGGAATCTCGAACTCGCTTACATCCCACCCCGCAAAGACGATCTCCACATCCCGCATCCTGCGGCAAAGCTCGTTTAACGCCAAAAGCCCAAGTTCCCAGTCTCTTCTGGGCGTCACAGGGCGGGCGTAGAAAAACACTCGTTTCACCCGATCCTGTTTCTGTTTGGGCTGGTACAGTTCCCGGTCATAGGAGAAGCCAAAACTCTCTGCCCTCATCCCATAGTCCCGTTCCACCAAGGTTTTTAGCCAGCCGCCCGCCGTAATCCCACGGAATCCAAAAGAATAGGTTGCCTCCGCAAAAGCATATTCGGATCCGTGCGCATAAAAATAGGGTTCAAAATCCTGTATAAAATAAAATTTTGATATCGTATTATTAAAGTTTCGAACAAAATAGGCGGTAATCCAGGAGGTAGCTATGGTAGCGTGGGCAAACTGTGCTTTGTCTGCATTGCAAAAACTCTCCACCCGTGAATCCAAAATAGGAAAATGATCCCGCAGGAGTATGTGTAATTTCTCATCATCCGTAAGTTCCACTGCGCGGTAGACATACACACGGTTATGGATTCCTCTGCGCTCCAAAGCAGAAATAAATCGGAAAATATTGATATGTCCTCCAGACCCTTTGCCGAACTCCGGCACGATCCAGTTAATGATCTTCTGTCCATCCCCATTCCGGTCATAATCCTCCTGGGAAAACGGAATCTCCTGCCTGTTCACAATAAAATCCCAGAAATTCAGTATTTCCTGCTTCGCGGGTTCCGGTTTGATCACCAGGCGCTTCATGGTCTTTAACAAGCCGTTTTTTTTGTAATATGCACCCGCCCGGCTGAATATGCTTCGCTTTTCCATCTTCTATCCTTTCCTGCTCTGACGTATCAGGCTTTTTTCTGTTTATACTGCTGAGAAATATGCCGATCCAGGAACTTTTGCTTCCGCTCTGAATAGCCGTGATACTTTCCTCCCAGATATCCACCCCAGAAGTAAGCATGTTCCCGAAACAGAGAGTAAAACATCCAGTGCAGCTTTTCTTTTTTTGTGATTCCCTCCAGATGGCGGAAATAGCTGCAGTCCATCCTCACCTGACGATACCACAGGCCGGGAATCCGGCGCCAGTGATCCATCATCTCATAGTGATGCAATTCATAAAGCCCTTTATATTCGTCAAAATATCTGGCAAAATAGGTACTCAATTTATAATTATGGGAGTGATACACCGGCGCGTAGGGACAATACACCTTTTTATAGCCAAGTTCGATGATCTTTCTTGCCCAGAACTGATCCTCTGCGAAATTCACATCCTCATAGGGATACTTCTCCCAGACACTCCGCCGCAGGCAGGAATTGTTGTCTGAGAAGAAAGCGAGAAAATGGCGGTAGCCTTCTTCTTTCTCATACCGCTCTTTATCCTCCAGATAAAAAATGGTATTCTCTTCCCCAAATCCCTTAAAATGAAGTTTCAAATTTCTGACGTCCAACAGATTGCAGTCCGGATACGGGTAATGGATACCAAAACCTCCGGCAATCTCCGGATCCAGCTTCATGGCATCAATAAAATTCTGCAGCCACGTATCGGTTGCCGGCAAAGCATCCTGGGTAAGAAATACAATAAATTCTCCACTGCCCAGAGAAGCCCCATAATTTCTCGTCTTCCCATGCCCGAACTGGGAGGCCGGAATCTGATACAGCCTGCAGGGATAAGATTGAATAATCTCCAGGGTACGGTCACCGGAGCCGGAATCTACGCAGATTACTTCGTAACTGTATTCCGTCTTCTGTTCAAACACAGCTTTGAGCACCTTATCCAGCAGTTCTCCAGCGTTTTTCGTGGGTATTATGATCGAAACATCCATCTTTTTCACTTACCAATTTTCCTTTTTAAAGCTCGTCCGGCCTTCTTTATGGCCAGATACCATCCGGCGTACAATTTCAGTTCCCGATGCAGCTTCTCGCTCTCTTTTCGGAACTTGATCTCCTCACTGATGAGAGAATTGTTTCTGTGCCACACCATATAGTCAAAGGAAATCTCCTCATACCCCTGATTCTCGATCCGCATCACCGGCGCCTGATTAAAATGATACTCCGCCCCATAACACAGATCTGCGTTATGGAAAGACACAGGGATCTCCTGTATCCGCTGCCCTGCCAGTCCGTTTAAATGTCTCATGGTCAAAATGCAGTCTGTATCCACCGGCTTTAGCAGAAATGCCTGATAGCGGTCTGTGTCAGAAATCACCGCAGTCTCATGGACTTCACCCAGGAAGTAGAGGGAAAAAAGCAGTTCCTCCTCTTTTTCCGGCGCGTCTTTTGGAATACCAAGAAGCTGTACCGCATAGTACACATGCTCCGTATTCCAGTAATCCAAAAAGAAACTGTGGGTCTTCATCCGGGGATAAAGCCTGGACAGCACATGCAGTTCGTCCTCCCCCGTCACATACTTCTGAAACTGAACTTCCATCTGATAATAGACAGGAATTTCTTCTACCTTTACACCCCCGATGGCATACAGTTCCTCCAGCTGTTCTTTTTTCAGTGTCTGGAGCATTGCATGCAGCATCAGACTTCTGGCAAACAGATAGGAAACAGGAATAGGAAAATCGAATACCCACTCATAATCCACCAGGTAAAGCGCATCACCCACTAAAATATTCGCAAACAACATGTCCAGATTGGAAATGCCAGACGCCTTCTGCCCCTCCGGCAATGCCGTTTTTCCAAACATACGCTCAAATTCTTTTGTAACCTTAAATTCTTCCAACCCCTTCACAGAAGTCAGAATATCATATAGCAATCTTACATCCTGCTTGACACTCTCGTAGTCTCCCTGCTCCACATGTTCTGTCAGCAGCAGATCCAGACTTTTTCCCTCCACATACGGAAATTCCACCGTAGTTTCATCCACACGGCTGCAAGGACAGATCCTGAGTTTCGGATACTGATACATCTTTTCCAGCTTCGGATAATTTTCTGCCATCTGCCCAACATGGCCAGACGCAGCCGGGCTTAAAGCAGTTTTCGTGACACGGCGGATCCCGTTCTCCTCAGAGATTGCCGTTGCGATCCGAAACTGTTCGCTGCGCTCTCTGGAAAATTTTGTGTATAATACTTTTTTCATTGCTCAGCCCCTCTTTCTGATCCGTACAAAAAAGGAGTTAGAAAATATCGGAAAATACCCGGATTCAATGATGGTATCAAATGCTTTCCCCTCGTCAAAAAGCACATAACGGTGCGCGTCAAAATTTCGGATATTGTTCATCAGTTCCCCCTTTTTCGGAGGACATTCTTCGGAGTAGATAACAGTAGGAAATTTATAATCCGGGTAGGGGTAGAAAAATTCGTACTCCTCAAATCCGCATCTTCGCAGTATCTGCTCCAATTCCGCTTTGCTGAAAGTTCGCACCCCCGCAGTACTCGGATATCCCTCAATCCCCTCAAACGCTCTTCCCTTATGATCCTCCACACAGCCGGCAAAATACTTTAGTCCCAGACGGTTTTCGATCGCCATCAATATTTCACCGTTTTCTGCCAGAAGACCGTTGATCTTGTTCAGGAAAACAGCGTAAGGGTCTTTTTCCTGAATGTAGCTTTCTGCATATTCAAACACCCCGATCAGGGTGATGTAGTCAAATTTTAGTTTAATATTTTCCGCCACCATATTAAAATTACCCACCATCAGCTCCAGGTTCTCCGCCTCGCGGTTTCTCCAGGCATTGATGGTGCTGCGGCGCTTTGACAGATCATTTGCCACAACGCTGCCCGCTTTTCGGGTGAGCGCTCCGGTGATGGCGCCGCACCCTGCTCCCACCTCCAACACTCTCGCATCTTTCCTCATGGGATACCAATCAATAATATTCTCCCGCTGCTGCGACAGATGATACATCACGGGCCACTTTCCCTCCCGCCGGATGATTTCAGGGAACTGCGCCGGAACATGATTCTTCACAATTTCCAGCAATTCCTCCTCCACATCCCCGTCACTGTAACGGTCTTCTCCATCATAATAATCCAGATTTAGCGACACTCGGCCGATTTTTTCTGTCATAATAAAACTGTACTCCTTTATAGTTCCATGGTCTAATCATAAGACACTTTTGAATCCATATCAAAGTATCCCACCGTGTCTTTTGTGGAAAATACTTCCAGGAAACAGGCGTCATAGATCCGATGATAGATCACCAGCTGATCCAGCTCATATCCGGTGCAGCCGAAAGACAGCAGATACTGCCCGCTCTGCAGATGCATCTCCTGCTCAAAGCAGACCACCACTTCCTGTCCTTTCACCGCTTTATCCAGGTTATTCTGCTCCAGTGCCGTATTCGTTCCAGTGATCTCCGTGCCTTTCCGGTCTTTTATGGTGATGGCAAAAATCGGATGATCGATCTCTTTATGGAAGCGGATCTTCATTTTGATCCGGAAGGTTTTTCCCTTGTCCAGAGAAGACGTAATCATCCCCTTATGGTCAATAATGGCAAAATCAACGATCTCGGCTTCTTTCCCGCCATAGTCCACCTGCTTGGGATTGACCGTCAATTGTTTCTTCCACGGATCCTTCGGGGCTCCTGAAGAAATAGAAACGGTTTCAGACAGATCGTCCTTCGGGGTTACTCCTTCCTCATGGTACTGGTTTGCCAGAATTTTTTTGTAGATATCCACCGCTTCCGAACATGTTCCCACAAAAATCTGCTTCCCTTTGTTTAAAAGCAGCGCCCGGTCACAGTATTTGATCACGCTTCCCATATCGTGTGAGACAAAAATGATCGTCTTTCCTGCTTTCTTAAACTCATCGAATTTGCGATAACATTTCGCCTGAAAAAAGATATCTCCCACGCTCAGAGCCTCATCTACGATCAGGATATCCGGCTCCACATTGATAGCCACCGCGAATGCCAGTCTTGCGAACATACCGCTGGAATAGGTCTTCACCGGCTGATGGACAAACTCTCCGATCTCCGCAAAGGAGATGATGTCATCCAGTTTTCCCCGCATTTCTTCATCTGTAAATCCCATCATAGTCCCATTGAGGAAAATATTTTCCAGGCCGGTATACTCCATATTAAACCCGGCCCCCAGTTCCAGCAGGGCACTGATTTTTCCGTCAATCTCTACCGTGCCGCCGGAGGGCGTCAGAACGCCGGTGATGATCTTTAAAAGGGTAGACTTTCCGGAACCGTTTGTTCCGATGATTCCTACCGATTCACCCTTTCTTACCTCCAGGTTGACACCAGCCAGGGCAAAATGATCCCTATGGTAGCATTTGTGGGTCAGCGACAGAGATTCTTTCAGACGGTCCTTTGGCTTTTCAAACAACTTATATACTTTACTGATATCTTTTAGTTCTACTGCATTGCTCTTGGTCATATCTTCCTCCAGAGGTCAGATGTACAAATTCACAGCACATCCGAAAAATGAATACGGAGTTTCTTAAAAGTCCTGAAGCCAAACCACCCCAGGAAGAGGGTCACCGCCCAGAAATACGGAGTATATTTCCAGTGTTCCCAGAGCCATACGCCATTCATGTAACAGTCCCGGTATCCCTGTACGATATAGTTAAAGGGATTTAATTTCAACAGCATCATTAGTCTGTGATGTTTTCCCAGATAAGAATTCATATCCCACATGATGGGGCAGATCCACATCCACACCTGCAGTCCGATACTCACGATCTGTCCAAAATCCCGAAAAAACGGGACAATAGAGGAAGTGAGGAATGCAAGGGCCAACGTGAAACAAATGGTACAAAACATATAGTAGAAAATCTGAATAAACTGTATCGGCGGCACTTTTCCAAAAAGAAGAAAGATCACAAATACCAGCACAACAAAAAACAGATGTACAAATAAAGAAGAGATCACTTTCACTACAGGGAGAATGCTGATCTTAAATACTACCTTTTTCACCAGATAGGAATATTCCATAAAACAGTTGGTGGAATTCAGCAATGCTTCCGAAAAGAAGAACCAGGGGATAATTCCCGAAATCAGCACCAGTGCATACGGATATCCTGCCGCTGTGGGCTGAACCTTTACCCCAGCCTGAAAAATAATGACATAAATCAGAGTCGTAACAATGGGCTGTACAAACGCCCAGAGAATCCCAAAATAGGAACCTGCGTATTTTGTTTTGAAATCATTCCGGGATAATTTCCAGATCATCTTCCGGTTATTCCACAGCTCTCTTATCGTGTTCATCTATTTGCTCCTTTAATACAATGCCGTCTATTATAGCATTTCCGGGCTCACGTTTCAATCTTTTTCCAGCCGGCCGTCAAATACTTCCAAACGCCGTGCAGTGCGTAGCTGATAAAACACACCGCTGATTTCGGCCAGCTAAAGCCCATGTAACGATAGACTCGAAAAGTCATGACAGCAGATTTGAGTTTGCTGCCGGACTTTCCGCTGTTTGTGAGACGATATTTCAATAACGGCTCATTGATACCGAT
>CADCMM010000041.1 GCA_902802515.1 uncultured Lachnospiraceae bacterium | reverse complement strand
CGTGCAGATAGGTTTGCAGCAAGGGGAACGAGATAGACGTGTTTTTTGTACAAGCATACTGGCTGCAATCCTCTGTAAGGTAGTGGGTGTTCCAGAAATAATGTCTTTTGGAATGACTGAGGAAGTCGTCCCAAAATCCGCCTATCGGCGGATACGCCCCTTAGAAACGTTATAACGACACCTCGGCGAAAAATTTACTGCGAAAAAATTTTCAAAGAGGTGTTGTTTTTTTTAGAGAGCTGTGCTATACTCTTTCGAGTAAAGAAAATGAAGGATTATTTTGCGGGTGTAGTTCAATGGTAGAACACCAGCCTTCCAAGCTGGATACGTGGGTTCGATTCCCATCACCCGCTTTCTTACTGCCCATTTCTGAAAATCTTATATTTAATGATCGCAATTATATGATCTATTCCGCAGTGAATGCTCCACAGACCCTTAATAGTAAATAAAATTTTTCCAACATCAAGAAGGATGTAATGCAAATGTTGACAACATGGAAGATATGTGATATCATTTGGCCATAGATGTAATGTGAAAAGTTACAGGAGGGAATACATATGCAGATATCCAGCAAGTTTACCATAGCGGTACATATGATGACCTGTATGGCATATTTTACAGAAATGGAGAAGGTGACCAGTGACTTTCTGGCCGGGAGTGTGGGTACAAATCCGGTGATCATACGAAACCTTATGCTTTCACTCAAGAATGCCGGATTGATCGAGGTTAAGCGCGGCACAGGCGGAGCCACGATAAAAAAATCCCTGGAGGAGATTACGCTTTTCGATATTTACACGGCGGTGGAAAATGAAAAAGAGAAAGGAATTTTTCGATTCCACGAAAATCCGAATCCGGCCTGCCCGGTGGGAAGTACGATCCACAAAACGCTGGATGGACGGCTGGCACAGATCCAGGATGCCATGGAGGCACAGATGCGGAGTGTGACGCTCTGGGACGTGATCAGGGATACAAGGGAATTTAACTTATAGTGAATGCTGCAAAATTACCGGGAGGTGCTGGATGGATAAAAATAGAACACAAAGACAACGTCTGGATTATCTGGTAGAACGGTTTATGGAGGATTCTCATGAGCGCTTTCAAACCAACTCTTTAGACAGATATACCGAGGAACAGGAACAAAGGGTGCTTCGCTCGCTGATGAATGTCCGGATGCCGCGAAAGATGGATTCCCAGGTTCTGGAAGTGCAGGATGAATACCTATCCCAGCTTGCCAAAGAGAAGGGAGTTGTTTCCTGGGAGGATATTCCGACAGTCGGAGAGCAGTTTGGCAGCGGGGCATCTCATTCTGAGAAGATCGCGATCTGGCAGGGCGATATCACCCGGCTGGAAGTAGACGCAATCGTAAATGCCGCAAATTCCCAGATGCTGGGGTGCTTTATTCCTATGCATGCTTGCATCGACAACTGTATTCATTCCTTTGCGGGTATCCAGCTTCGCATGGAATGTGACCAGAAGATGAAGAGACTGAGGGAGCGATACGGCAGCGGATATGAGCAGCCGACTTCAGTTCCCATGCTGACGAAAGGGTATAATCTTCCGGCGAAGCATGTAATTCACGTGGTGGGCCCTATCGTACACAGCGTTCTGACGGAAGAATTGGAAGCCCAATTGGCGGACTGCTATAGAAATGTTCTGGATATGTGCGCTGCGAATCAGATCCGAAGTGTTGCGTTTTGCTGCATATCCACAGGTGTATTTCATTTTCCGAATGAGCGTGCCGCAAAGATTGCCGTGCAGACAGTGGGAGAGTGGCTGGACGAGAAGGAAACATTGATGGACAAGGTGATTTTTAACGTCTTCAAGGACGAGGACAGGGGGTATTATGAAAGACTTTTCTGATCATAACATAATAGAAAAATTAAAACAGAAGATAGAGGGAGCAGATGCTGTCGTTATTGGAGCCGGGGCGGGACTTTCTGCCTCCGCCGGGTTTGGCTATACAGGGGAGAGGTTTCGAAAATACTTTGGAGATTTTGCGGACAAGTACGGTTTCCGGGATATGTACTCCGGCGGCTTTTATCCCTACCAGACGCTGGAAGAAAATTGGGCGTACTGGAGCCGGTACATCTATATTAACAGATATGTAAAACCGCCGAAGCCGGTTTATGAAATGCTTTATGACCTGGTGGATGGCAGAGAAGAAGGCGATACTGTATCCACTCCGAAAAAGGATTATTTTGTCCTGACCACCAATGTGGATCATCAGTTCCAAAAAGCGGGATTTGACAAAGAGCGCCTTTTTTATACCCAGGGGGATTACGGCTTGTGGCAGTGCAGCGGACCATGTCATAAGCGGACATATGACAATAAAGATAAGGTTGTGAAGATGGTGCTTTCCCAGGGATTTACCATCGGGGCAAATGGAGAACTGGTTCCTCCCGTGAAAGAAAATGGGAACACGGATTTCTCCCGTTTGTCAATGACGGTGTCTTCGGATCTGGTGCCCTACTGTCCGGTGTGCGGGGAACCTATGAGTATGAATCTGCGGGCGGATAACACTTTCGTAGAGGACTCGGGCTGGCGCGACGCAGCCCAGCGTTATTCCGGCTTTATACGCAGTTGTGAAAACAAAAAGACTGTTTTTTTGGAGATGGCTGTGGGATATAACACTCCGGGCATCATAAAATATCCCTTCTGGCGAATGACAGCCCAGTGGCCGGATGCTGTTTATGTATGCTTAAATTATAGGGAAGCTGCCGGACCGGAGGATATTAAGCAGAAGTCCATCTGCCTGAACGGTGACATTGGAGAAATTCTCAGTAAACTGTAACCTGTATTAAGACCGGATATTGGCAAATAGACGGAAAGGAGAAAACATCCATGCGGCTAAGTGAAAAAGAAAAATGGATGATCATCCTGAACCTTCTGCTGATTTTAGCGATTAGTATTTTACGGTGGTTTCTATCTCAGAGTCCGGGCAATATCGCTTATCATGGCATCCTGTCTCTGGTGTATCTTACGATTTATTTTGAGTGGCTTTTTAGTATCCCAAGACGATTTCTGCAAAGAGATATGCGCAGGCTCCTGCTGATCGTAGCTGCTTTGATGATATTTTGGATAATTGTCCGCTATATCAAATATGAAATTATACCAATTAATACAGTCTTTAGCCGTTATCTTTGGTACAGTTACTATATTTCGATGACATTGATCCCGCTGCAGTTCTTTCTAGCTACCTTGTATGTGGGGAAAACAGACCGGTCAGATATCTCCCGGAAATGGTTGCTTCTGTATATCCCTGCGGCGATCCTCGTTGGGGGGATCCTGTCGAATGACCTGCATCAGCAGGCGTTTCGCTTCCGACCCGGGTTTTCCGGCTGGAATGAGGCTTATAGTTATGGCCCGCTTTACTACGCATCGGCAGGTATGTTTATTCTGTGCATGATCGGAGTCACGGTCATGGTATTCCGAACCTGTGTCAGACATCACTTTCTGAAGCGGTTCTTACTTCCTGCGGCCGACCTGGGTATCGGTAGTATCTATTTTTATCTGTATACTTCTGTCACGGGAGACAAATCGTTTATTCAGAGAGCACTGGAACTGCCGGAGTTTACCTGCCTGATGCTGATCGGATTCTGGGAGTGCCTGGTGTTTACGAATTTAATTCCATCAAACAGAAACTATGAGGACTTTTTTCAGGCATCCTCCATCCATGCGGGGCTGACGGACAACGCATTTACTGTACAGATGAGAGCAGCGTCAGGTATCACGCCGCCTGCAGAAGAGATCAGGGCATCGGAGAATGGCCTCTTTTTGATGGAAGATGGAGATACCCTGCTCAAAAGCCATTCGGTTCATGGCGGTCATTTTTACTGGATGGAGGATATCACGAAGCAGAAGCGTCTGAACCGGGAATTGGAGGAGACCAGAGATTATCTTACGGAAGAGTATGCGATGTTGGATGAGACGACGAAGCTGGAAGAGGGTCGAAAACGTACCGCCCAGCAGAACCTGCTGTACGACCGGATCACAAAAAGTATTCAGGCACAATTGCGTGAAGTCGGGAAAATACTGGATCATCTTCCGGAGAATGAAGAAGAGTTTCGGCATGTATTCGAGTATGTAGGGATTCTGGGAGCCTATATCAAACGCCGTTCAAATCTCTTATTGCTTGCTGGTGACGGACAGAAAATCAGCAGCGAAGAATTGCGTCTTTCTATTCTGGAATCTCTGGAATATGTACGGCTGTTGAATGTGCCGTGTCAGGCCGATATTGAGGAAGGAAACTGTCTGAGTGCGGGACTTGCGCTTTTCTTATACGAACTGTATGAAGAAATACTGGAAGCATCCCTGCCGGATCTGGACGGAGTGCTGGTGACCATGAAAGTCACCGGAAAAATGCTCACTTTCTATATGGAAATCAGTTCGCCTACCGATATCCCGGATACAAAACGGTTTGACAAAGCAGTCAGACGTTTTGATGGCAATTTACGGACGGAATACGCAGACGGAACGGGATCCGTTACGTTTACTATGGCGATGGGAGGTGGATCAGCATGACCGTTGCAGCACTATCTCACTTTGTGATCGGATTTCTGGGTACATACTTCTTCCTGCTGTCGGCATTCTGTCTGCTTGGGCTTATCCGGGCCTTTGATATGAAAACAGACTTTCCTGTCCGGCTTATTTTTGCAGGATTGTTACTGTTTAGCCTGGTGTTTACGCAGAACTTTCAAACTATTTGTGTAAAGATCAAAAACGAGGGAATGACCCCATGGATCATAGAACGTGCGCAGAAAATACCTGTGTGGTTTGTACTGGCGGGGCTTATGGTTTCAACGGTCTGTTTGGGTGCTGTTTGGACTGTTATGGAAAGACAGATCCGTTTTGCGCTTACCCCCGTATCCCTGCAGGAGGGACTGGATTTTATGCCGGACGGCATCAGTTTCAGCACACAGGACGGTATTCCCCTGCTGGTAAACCGGAAAATGCAGAACATCAGCTATGCTGCTTTTGGAACCGGAGTGCTGGATATGAGAAGGCTGCTCCAGCTCCTGGAAGCGGGAGAGACGGCTGTTGGATGTCATGTGGAATATAAGGAAAATGCTGTGTTTTTGCATTTGCAGGATGGGAGTATATGGGATATTCAGTATCGGGAGATTCCTATTCGCAGTTCACAGGTGCAGGAGTGCATCGCGTATGATATTACTGAGCAGTATCAAAAAAATCAGGAGATGGAGAAACGAAATGCGCATCTGGCTGCTGTCAATAAAAAAATGCGGGAATACAACCAAAACCTGGATTCCATCACCAGGGAAAGAGAGATCCTGGCTGCCAAAGTTCGGATTCATGATGATGTAGGGCGCTCTCTTCTGGCACTGAGGGCTTATCTTTCTCACAAAAATGGAGACAGAAAGGGGCTGGTGGATCTTTGGCGGTTTACAGTCTCTGCTCTTAAGGGGGAAGCGGTCTCCCATGATACGGCTGATCGCATGGAGGTACTGGCGCAGGCGGCGGAGGCAGTAGATGTGAAACTGGTGTTTGACGGTGAGATACCGAAGGAGCAGCAACTTGAAGAAGTGGTGGCAGCAGCGATCCATGAATGTCTGACGAACACAGTGAAACACGCAGATGGCAGCGAACTGGCGGTACATACCATGGTAGAAAACAATATGGTTACGTTTGAACTGAAAAATAACGGAAAGCCGCCGGAGGGAACAGTAGAAGAAAAAGGCGGGCTTCGCACATTACGGACCATCGTGGAGCAGCATGGCGGCAGGATGGAAATCCTGAGCCGGCCCGAATTTTTGCTGAGGATACAGCTAAGAACAGGGGGATAATGGACAAACGAAAAGTGATGGTCGTGGATGACCAGAAGGCGTCCAGGCATATGTTTGAATTATATATTGCTTCTTCGGAAAAGTACGAACTTGCCTTCTCCGTGGCAAGCGCAGCCGTGGCGGATATCTATCTTCTTAAAAATCATGTGGATCTGATCCTAATGGATATCCTCATGAACGATGGTTCCAATGGGCTGGACGCTGCGGAGAAGATCAAGAAGCAGTATCCTGGGATAAAGATCATTGCCGTGACTTCCATGCCGGAGTATTCCTGGATGAAACGCGCCCGCAGCATCGGTGTGGACAGTTTCTGGTACAAGGAAACGGATGAACAGACCATCCTGGATGTGATGGATCGAACCATGAACGGGGAACATGTTTACCCGGACAGTCCCCCAGAGGTAAAACTTGGATTGGCAAGCAGCTTTGAATTTACCGAACGGGAACTGGAGGTGCTTCGTATTATTACCACCGGAGCATCCAACGCTATGGTGGCGGACAAACTGGGTATCTCCGAACACACGGTCAAAACCCATGTACGTAACATGCTGGAAAAGACCGGTTACGGCAGCCGGACGGAACTGGCGATAAAGGCGAGGGTGATCGGTCTGGTCATCAGCCTGGAGAATACAGACTGACCGGGACTTGTACAGTAAATCATCACTTGTGGGGATGCAGGAAACGGCAGAATAGAGTAAAATCACCATAAACCGAAAAGGAAGAGATGAGCCATAAGAAAAATAGAAGTACAGGAGGATTTTGGTATGGGTTTATTTGGAAAGCTTTTTGAGAAAAAGAGTTGTGACATCTGCGGCGGCGACATTGGACTATTGGGCAACCGCAAGCTGGAAGACGGAAATTTATGTAAGAATTGTGCGGCAAAGCTTTCGCCATGGTTTAGTGAGAGACGCAGCAGCACGGTAGCACAGATCCAGGAGCAGCTGGATTATCGTGAGAAAAACAAAGAGGCTGTGGCGAGTTTTAACACGACACGCACCCTTGGAAATTACACGAAGGTGCTTCTGGATGAGGATAACCGGAAATTCTTAGTGACATCCGCCAGCAATCTGCGAGAGGCAAATCCGGACGTACTGGATTACTCCCAGGTAACCGGCTGCAAGCTGGACATTGACGAGAGCCGTTCCGAATTGAAACGAGAAGATGCGGAGGGCAAAGAGGTCAGCTACAATCCGCCCCGATATGAGTATGAGTATGATTTTTATATTGTCATAAATGTAAATCACCCGTACTTTGACACGATCCGTTTCAAGATCAACCGCAGTTCGATAGAAGTGACCCCGCCCGTAAACCGTCCGGGGGCCAATGTTACGACCAACATCGCAGGCTTTGCCAGAAACAGCAGTGTGGAGTTCCGTGAAGCCGAGCAGACCGGCAAAGAAATTGTGTCGGCTCTGACCGGCGCCCGCCAGCAGGTTCGTGATGAGGCAGCTGCTGCAAATGCTCCGAAGATTGCTGTAACCTGCCCGTTCTGCAGCGCGAACACCATCCCGGATGCCATGGGACGCTGTGAATACTGTGGCGGTTCTGTGAATGGTTGATCTTAGGGATGAAACTCGGTTCTCTGCCTGGAGGAGAAACTGAACGCGAAAGTGCATATTTCGGAACAGTCGCAGCTGTGCGGGGCAATCGGAGCGGCATTTCTGGGAATATAAAAGATAGCTTGGTTGCCTCTTGTAAAATGCCGCAATGCCGTTTAAAATAGATATAAGAAACTTTGCAGCAGTTTGGTTTGGAATACCAAAACTGTATAGCAGGCAAAAGTGGGAAGAGTGGATGCGAAAGAAGTATGACGATTCGTGAACTGGCTAAGATATTAAATGTTTCCCCCGCAGCGATCTCCATTGTTCTGAATGAGAGACAGGGGGTCAGCGACGATACCCGAAAGCGGATACTGGAGGCTGTGGAGCAATATGGTTATCATCCTGCACCGAAGCGCCGAAATACTTTCGGGACGGTATTGGTGGTCAAGTATTGGAAAAACGGTATTCTGGTGGAAGAAAATCAAGGATTTGTTTCCATGATCGTTGATAATGTGACAGAGCAGCTCCGCAGAGAGCATTTTGCAATGACGATGAAAGTAGTCAAAGTCGATTTCCGACAGTTCCTGGAGGAAGAGAATTTCGGCAATTACTGCGGAATGATATTGATTGCCTCTGAAATAACCCGGGAGAACTTTCCGCTTCTTGCAGAAATACCGATCCCGCTGGTGGTTGTGGACAATACGGTAGCCGGATATCCCATCAGCAGTGTCTGTATGAATAATGGAGATAATGTTTTTCTTGCCCTTCGCTATCTCAGAGAGAAAGGCCATAGGCAGATCGGGCACTTAAAGAGCGCGCTTCCCCTTTCTAATTTCATGGAGCGTGAGAGTGCGTTTCACCAGTATTCCGAAGAATTGGGATTTTTAGTGGATCCTGAACATATTTATTCCATCTCTCCAAATATGCAGGGCGCGTATGAAACCATGAAGCAGAGTATACAGGGGAAAGCAAAACTTCCCACCTGCTTTTTTGCGGATAATGACACGATAGCATTGGGAGCTATAAAGGCTCTAAAAGAGAGCGGATATCGGATACCGGATGATGTGTCTGTGATCGGGTTTGATGATATTCCATACTCAGCCATCAGCTCTCCCGGGTTAACCACGATTCATGTGCAGAGGGATCTTCTGGGACGGCAGGCGGTACACCAGCTGATCCGTCAGATGAGAGAACCTGCGCTGGCGCCCATGAAGACGGTAGTAACAGGAGAATTGATTGAGAGAACCAGTGTAAGAACACTTTGAATATACTTGAAAGTTAATTGTAATACTGCTTAAACGAGGACTAAACAATAATTTGTTGTTTAGTCCTCGTTTTCTGCTTCGATAAAACATGGATATGGCAATAATGCATAAAATTTAAGAATTAAAAATGTATAATATGCAGAAATTGCACAAAGCATATTGACTTTTCTGTAATTTAGTAGTATTTATTTAATTGTAACTACAATAATGTTATTGGGTTTGAGTTTAGTAAACAAAAAAGAAAGAAGGAGAATGGTATGAAAAACTTGAAAAAAGCTCTGGGTGTTGTGTTGACAGTTGCTATGGCGGCATCTGCGGTGGCTGCCGTACCTGCGATGGCGGAAGAAAAGACCGCTGCTGATTACAAGATTGCGGTAGTTCCTAAAATGACCAGTATCGCTTGGTTCCAGAGAATGGAAGAAGGCGTAAATGCTTACAATGAAGAGACCGGCGCTGACGTTTTCTATGGCGGATCTTCTGAGGGTGCAGATCAGGCATCTTATCTGGAGTCTTTGCTGGCAGAGGACTGGGATGCTATCTGTGTGGTTCCCTTTGATTCCGAGGCCATTGCTCCTATTCTTGAAAAAGCAAAAGATCAGGGCATCATAGTAATTACTCATGAAGCAGCTTCTATGGATGCGTCTGTTCGTGATTACGATGTAGAGGCATTCCAGAATGCAGCCTATGGTGAGAATTTTATGGAAGAACTTGGCGAACTCACCGGTGGTACCGGCAAGTACATTCAGTTTGTAGGTGCGCTGACTTCCGTATCTCATAACGAGTGGTGTGATGCGGCACAGGCTCTGCAGGAAGAGAAATTCCCGGAGATGGAATGCCTGGGCAGATATGAGACCGGCGACGACGCTACCTCTTCTTACAACCAGACAAAAGAACTGCTTCAGTCCAATCCGGATATTGTAGCTATCGAAGGCTCTGCATCCACTGACATTCTGGGCGCAGCTCAGGCAGTGGAGGAACTGGGACTTTCCGGTAAAGTTGCGATTGTAGGAACTTCTATGGCTTCTATCTGCGGCGATTATGTACAGAACGGTACGGTTTATTCCTTCTCCGTTTGGGATCCGGCAGAGGCTGGCAAGGCAATGATCGATCTGGCAGTAGCTTCTCTGAATGGAACAGTGGAAGACACCATGGCATTGACCGCTGATGGTTATGAGACCATTGAGAATGTGGATGGCGACGGTGTATTTTATGGAAGTGCCCGCGTAGATGTAACAGCTGACAATCTGGCTGACTACGATTTCTAAACGATAGGTCAAATCAGGATAAATAAATAGCGGCTGCCGCATTTTTGCAGCGAGTCTTCTCTGCTGAACTGCAGAAATGTACCCCGGCTGAAATGCGGCAGCCGTTTTCCGGGGGCCTGCATTTCAGCCCGCCGTTACGGAGACAGAGCTTATGGCAAATGAAGTATTTTTAAAGTTAGAGGGAATAAAAAAGTCCTTCGGTGGCGTCCATGCGCTGCGTGGAGTTGACCTTGAGATACGAAAAGGGGAGATTCATTGCCTGGCCGGAGAGAACGGCTGCGGTAAATCCACTCTGATCAAGGCCATTTCCGGTGTGCACGATGTGGATGAGGGAAAAATCTGGATTGAAGGAGAGCAGGTGGAACATCTGCATCCGATTGACGCCATCAATCGTGGGGTACAGGTAATCTACCAGGACTTCGCCATTTTTCCAAATCTGACTGTAGCAGAGAACATTGCGCTGAACGGAGAGGTGAAAGATCGTACAAAGCTGGTTAGCTGGAAACGGATCCATCAGGTAGCGGAAGCCGCTATGGAGCAGGTAGGAGCTCGCATGGATCCTGACATGCTTCTGGAACAGCTTCCGGTGGCTGGCAAACAGATGGTGGCCATCTGCAGGGCTATCATTAATGATGCGAAACTGCTGATTTTGGATGAGCCTACCACGGCACTGACGGAACCGGAGGTGGAGCGTCTCTTTCAGGTGATCCGATCCCTGAAAGATAAGGGTATTGCTATTATGATCGTGAATCATAAGCTGGATGAAATCTACAAGATCGCGGATCGCCTTACTATCCTGCGAAACGGCTCTTTCGTGTCTACCGGCCTGATTTCCGAGTATGATACTCAACGGTTTACCAGAGATCTGACAGGGCACGAATTTGAAAGCAAAAAGTATGTTCCTGAGAATGCAGGGGAGGAGATTTTCCGGGTGGAACATCTCACGCTTCCTGGCAAGTTTGAGGACGTCAGTTTTGCTATCAATAAAGGAGATGTGCTGGGCATAACAGGACTGCTTGGGTCAGGACGCGGTGAACTGGGAGAGGCATTGTTTGGAGTAACCCCGGCTCAGAGCGGTAAGATTTTTCTGAATGGAGAAGAGATCAGGATCAAGAGCATTGATGACGCTCTGAACAACCGGATCGGATATGTGCCGGAGGATCGGCTGACTCAGGGACTTTTCATGGATCGTTCCATCGAAGATAACACAGTGGTCAGTTCGATACGAAACTATTTCCATGGACTGAAACTGAATGAGAGTGAAATGGAGGAGGCGACCAATCGATGGATTGGGGAACTCTCTATTGCGGCTCCATCCCCAAAACCGCCGGTGCGCACGCTGTCCGGGGGAAACGCTCAGAAAGTAGTGATTGCAAAGTGGCTTAACACGGAACCCAGACTGTTCATTCTGAACGGGCCCACCGTGGGTGTGGATATTGGAGCGAAAGCGGAGATCCATGCTATCCTGCGAGGATTGGCGGCGCAAGGCATCGGAATTATTATTATCTCGGATGATCTGCCGGAGCTGTTTACGAACTGTAATAAAATTGTTGTTATGCGGCAGGGAAAAGTCGGTGTGATCACCGATAACTCTGTGGACAATATTGAACTATAATACGTTGTGTCGGCGAAAGGAGACAGTTTATGAAAAAAGGGAAAAGAAACTCAATGCTGACCAGCACACAGATGATCCTGCTTTATGTGATTATTGTATTTTGTATTATTGTAGGCCTGAGGCAGCCTGCGTTTTTCAGTGTGGCAACTGTCATTAACATTGCGCGGGCTGCGATATTCTCAGCCTGCTTCGCGTTGTGCGAGATGATTGTTATTATATCTGGAGGAATTGACGTGTCATTTCCTGCTATTGGATGTGTGGCGATGTATGTTCCCATGTACCTGATTGACAAGGGAATGGGCAGTCAGAGCGCCTGGTTTTGTTTTGGAGTGGCAATTTTGATCGGCCTTGGATTTGGATTATTCAATTCTATCCTGATCGCGGTATTAGATATTCCCCCTTTGATCGCAACACTTGCCACCAGTTCCATCGCATCAGGCGGGGCAGTCACCATCTTTGGATCTCATGACTACACAAGCCTTCCGGAGGGACTGCAGAAAATATATAACACGAATCTGATTACTTATGTTGATCCGAACACCGGGTTCTCTTATGTTCTGAATATCCTGGTGTTGGTGCCGATCATTGCGTCTATCATCGTCGCGTTTCTGCTGAAACGGACGATGTTGGGCAGAGGCCTGTATGCAATAGGAGGCGCAAAGCATGCTGCACGGGTTGCAGGACTGAATGTGCGAGGCCTGCAGTTTTTTGCTTACATTTTTTCCGGCGCGTTCACCGGATTAACGGCAATGATCTACACTACCCTGATGAAGTCTGCCCGCATTTCCGCTTTGATGGGAGATGAGATGATCATTATTGCGGCATGTGTCATTGGCGGTGTCCGTATCACCGGGGGGCATGGGACAGTGTCCGGCACTCTGCTTGGTGTCCTGCTGATCACCCTGGTGCAAAATTCTTTGAATATGTTGGGAATTCCCACTTCCTGGCAGCGATTTGTAGTTGGAATCATCATATTGCTCGGAACGATACTCACCTCCTGGCAGACGAAACGTTCCCTGAAGGCAGAAAAGGCATAGGAGGTGAATGACATGGAAAAGAAGAAATATGGAAAACAGAGAGATGACCATATCGTAGTTTTAATTGGTATGATCGCAGCGGTACTGATACTAATGGCATTTTTGAAGGGAAAAACGTACTATTCCCTGTCCAACCTGAGATCTATGATTTTTCAGTTTCCAGAATTTGGAATACTGGCCTTTGGGATGATGGTCTGTATGATAGCGGGCGGTATCGACCTGTCACTGGTTGGTATAATGAATCTGGCGGGAGTAGTGGCGGCTATCATGATCAAAAACGGAAGCCCCATCTTTCTGGGTGTACTGGTGGCTGTCCTGATCGGAGCGGCCTGCGGAGCCTTTAACGGATTTCTGATAGGATTTTTGAATATTCCTGCCATGCTGGTGACGCTGTGCGGATTAGAGGTCTATGCAGGACTTTCGCTGGCGATCACAGGCGGTCCGGCGGTCAATGCGCTGCCTGATAGTTTTAAGAGTATTGCCAATGGTTCTCTGGGTCCGATTCCTTACGTATTGTTTATCTTTATCATAGTGGCGCTGCTGGTAGCGTTTGTGATGAAGTACACGACCTTCGGCCATGAGATTTACTTTTTAGGTTCAAACAAGGTGGCGGCAAAGTACTCCGGCATCAATACACTGAAAGTAACGGTATTGACCCACATGTTTTCCGGCATTCTGGGAGGTATATCCGGAATTGTGATCACATCACATCTGAATTCGGCAAAATCCTCCAACGGGGAGACCTATACACTGATGTCACTGCTGATCGTTGTCCTGGGCGGAGTGAATCCGGATGGCGGACGCGGCCGGGTACTGGGCGTGACGCTGGCCATCATCCTGCTTCAGCTGATCAGCAACGCATTTACCATCATGAGAGCTCCGGATACGATGAAAACATTTGTGAATGGTGTGCTGTTGATCGCGGCATTGATTTTGGATGTTGCTCTGGAAAAGCGAAATAGAAAGAGAATGTAGAATTAGTATGGAAAGGAAGAAAACTACTATGAAAAAAATTATGAACGCACCGGAAAATTATACGGACGATATGCTGAAAGGAATCTATGCAGCTCATCCGGATATGGTGAAATATGTGAATGATGATCTGCGCTGTTACTGCACTGCGCAGAAAAAAGATGGAAAAGTGGCCATCATTACAGGTGGAGGAACCGGACATCTGCCGTTGTTTCTGGGGTATGTAGGTGAGAACCTGTTGGATGGCTGTGGTGTGGGAAGCGTATTCCAGTCTCCGTCCTCCGAACAGATTTACAATATTTCAAAGGAAGTGGAAGCAGGGGCAGGTATCCTATACCTATATGGAAATTATACTGGAGATATTATGAATTTTGATATGGCCGCCGAGATGCTGGAGATGGATGATATTGAAACCAGGAGCATTGTTGGGGCTGATGATGTGCTCTCCAATGCAAATAGTGAGGCACGCCGCGGTGTGGCAGGCATTTTCTTTATGTATAAATGCGCTGGCGCGAAAGCTGCTGAGATGGGCACTCTGGATGAGGTTCTGGCAGCAGCGCAGAAAGCAAAGGACAATACCCGTACGGTGGGCTTCGCACTGACTCCTTGCGTGATACCGGAAATCGGACACTCCAATTTCACGCTGGGAGAGGAAGAAATGGCATTTGGCATGGGAATCCACGGGGAGCCTGGTGTTTGGAACGGGCCCATCAAGACATCCAAAGAACTGGCAGAGGAAGCTATGAAAGAAATTCTCGAAGATATGCCTGTGGCAGAGGGAGAGGAAGTCTGCATTCTGATCAACGGCTTGGGGGCCACAAGCCAGGAGGAACTCTATATCCTGTCGGGCGATGTGACCGGAATATTGAAGGAGAAAGGCATAAATGTCTACCGCACATTTGTGGGTGAGTATGCTACCAGTATGGAGATGGCGGGAGCTTCCATTTCTATCTGCAGGATAGCGGACGACGAAATGAGGCGCTGGATCGATAAACCGGTACATACACCTTTCTACACGCAGGTGTGATTTCATAGAAGAGGGAAACCATTATGAACACGATTAAAGTTGAAAATCTCCCGGAACTGTTCCAGGGAGTGTCGGACATTTTCGCGGAAAAGAAAGAGGAACTTTGCGAGATGGACGCAAACATGGGAGACGGTGATCTGGGACTGACCATGAATAAGGGCTACGGAGCGCTTCCGCAGCTTTTGAGGGAGAACGCGGAAGAAGGAAATGTGGGCAAGACACTGATGAAAGCCGGAATGAAAATGGCCGGAATAGTGCCGTCCACTATGGGAACGCTGATGGCCAGTGGAATTATGCAGGGCGGAAAAGCGTTAAACGGAAAAAGTGAGATGGCAGAAGAAGAACTTGCCGCATTCCTTTGTGGGTTTGCGGAGGGCATTCAGAAAAGAGGAAAATGTCAATTGGGTGACCGGACGATTTTGGATGCGGTGGATGCTGCGGCGAAACATGCCGCAGATTGTCAGGCAGCAGGCGGTGACTGTAAGGCGATCATAAATGCGGCATGCCGGGGAGCTGCCCAGGGCGTCGAGGCCACTAAAAACATGATCCCGAAATTCGGAAAAGCCGCTGTGTTCTCTGCAAAAGCCATAGGGATCGCGGATCAGGGAGCAGTGGCAGGTATGTACCTGATGCAGGGACTTGCAAGATATTTTGAATCGTAACGTTTACAAAAAAGCGCTTCAGATTATGGGGCGCTTTTTGTAGTTTCCCATGATACCTACTTTTTGTAAATAAGCATGTACAAAAATAGAATAATCATCACTCACCTCTTGATGTTGGAAGTTGGTTTTTGTCTTGTCTTAACAAACGCTGTAATGCCCATTTTAAAGGCTTTTCAGCGATTGAAACTTTTTATCAGAAGTTGTCTTACACCGTCAATCTTTACAAATTTGGTGTAACAATGGTGTAAAATGAACAGCACAAGGAGGAACTTTCATGGTGATTATTTATACAAGAAAAGGCAATTATTTATTTCCAAATCTGATTATGGAGGGGAAATTAACATTTCTGTGTTCATCTTAAATGAAATCTGTGGTATACTATCGCAAAATCAATCAGGATTTATGAGGGTGAAATATCCCGAATATCCATCGAGAATGAGCTGTCTGTATGTCTCAAAAACATTTGAGGAAGCAGAAACCTATTGGAAAAATGAACAGGTATCCTCTGATGTTCCGCTTGTAGCAGAAATGCTTGTGGATGGAACTATTACAGTGATGGAAGTAATAAAAGAAATAAACGCGAATGTAGATTGACATGAACGTATATACAGACACAGAATATCGGGAATATGGATTCCATTGGAACAGGTTCAATCGGAAAAATCAGCAGATTCAGCAGATAAGATCCTGCCTGCGGAACTTCCGGTTTCCTTGTTACCAGTGGGGATTATCTCAGAGAAAAGTACAAGAAGGAAGTCCTTCTTGATAAAAAGAACAGGAATCATTTCATGAATGATATGTTTCACGGATATGACATGGACAGAACCATGCTTCGCATCGGGGCCATGAACATGATGACCCACGGTGTGGAGAATCCATTTATAGAGTACCGTGATAGCTTATCCGATCAGAACCCGGACAAGGATATGTACTCCTTGATTTTGGCTAATCCTCCTTTCAAGGGAAATCTTGATACAGATACGGTATCAGCAGATCTTCAGAAAGTATGTAAAACTAAGAAGACAGAGCTGCTGTTCCTGACGTTGTTTGTAAGGATGTTGAAAATCGGCGGAAGGTGCGCATGTATCGTACCGGACGGAGTGCTCTTTGGGTCCTCTAATGCACATAAGGCTATCAGGAAAGAACTTGTGGAGAATCAGAGACTTGAGGCAGTCATCTCCATGCCTTCCGGAGTATTTAAGCCATACGCAGGAGTATCAACCGGAATCCTTATCTTTACCAAGGCCGGTCACGACGGAACCGATGATGTGTGGTTTTATGATATGACTGCTGACGGCTTCAGCCTTGATGATAAAAGAACTGAAATTAAGGAAAATGATATTCCGGATATTATCAACCGTTTCAAGAATCTGGAAGCAGAGAAGGACAGAAAACGAACAGAAAAGTCCTTTATGGTATCAAAGAAAGAAATAGCTGATAACGATTATGATCTTTCCATCAATAAGTACAAAAAGATTGAGTATGTTGCGGTGGAGTACCCGCCGACTTCGGAGATCATGGCAAATATCAAAGAAATTGAGAAACAGATCAGCGTGGAGATGGAGGAACTTGAAAAACTTTTGAATATATGAGATAGGGGAGTTTTTATGGGAACTGATAAAGTTCAGCTATTTGAGGATCAACCGATCAGAACAGCTTGGGTTGAGGATGAAGAGGAATGGTATTTTTCAATCGTGGATGTTATCGGTGCTTTAACGGAACAACCGGGCATTGACGGGGCAAGAAACTACTGGAAAGTGCTTAAAAATAGATTAAAAGAGGAAGGCAGTCAGTTGGTTACAAATTGTAACCAACTGAAAATGAAATCTCCGAAAGATGGAAAAAGATATAATACCGATGTGGCAAATACGGAGCAATTACTGCGCTTGATTCAGTCTATACCATCCAAAAAGGCCGAACCCTTTAAACTGTGGCTGGCACAGGTTGGAAGAGAACGGATAGAAGAAGTGATTGATCCAGAACTTACCATCGAAAGAGCACTTGAAACCTATGCAAAGAAAGGCTATTCAAGAGAATGGATTAATCAGAGGCTGCAGGCGATTCAGGTAAGAAAAGAGCTTACAGATGAATGGGATAAGCGCGGTGTAAAAAAAGGAGTAGAATACGCAATTCTGACAGACGAGATTACGAGGGCATGGTCTGGAATGACCACACGGCAGTATAAGAATCTCAAGGGACTGAAAAAAGAAAATCTCCGCGATAACATGTCTACATTAGAGCTTGTGCTGAACATGCTTGCAGAAGCAACAACGACAGAAATATCAAAACAAAAACAACCGGAAACTTTTGAAGAGAATAGAATTGTTGCCAGTGAAGGTGGAGCGGCAGCCGGAGAAGCAAGGGCTGCAGTGGAGAAAAGAACCGGTAGATCAGTAATTACAAATAAAAATGCAGCGCAATTGCAGGATTTGGTTACCGGACTTATTGAAGCGGATATAAACGAAACTGATGACAAGGAAATAAGGTGAGAATAGATAAAATGAAAAGGGGAAAAATGATTTGATTAGAGCAGATCATTTGGTTTTTCAGGCAAAATCATTTTACAATGCATACATAGCGCTTGAACATTAAAAAAGCTGTGAAGCCTTGTGTCAGATTCACATCTGACTCTCGCGGCAGTCGCCAAACACGCATAAATGCGTGATGGCTCGTTGCTCGCGGAAATTACGGGGCTTCACAAAAAAATCGAAAAAGAATTAGCACTCACCTATTGACAGTGCTAACAAAATATGTTATGTTATAGTTCGAGTAGAACAAAGAACTCAATACATAGCACTGAGAGGGGGCTTGTTT
>CADCMM010000040.1 GCA_902802515.1 uncultured Lachnospiraceae bacterium | reverse complement strand
GTGCAGATAGGTTTGCAGCAAGGGGAACGAGATAGACGTGTTTTTGTACAAGCATACTGGCTGCAATCCTCTGTAAGGCAGTGGGTGTTCCAGAAATCATCGGAACTCCGTTAGCCAGTATTTTGCAACAGCCCTGATGTCTGTTTACTTCTTCAGCCGCACAGCTTCATGATCACGTCTGCGAACAGTTTCGCGCTCATCAGTATGGTGTCGATTACCATGAACTCATCATCCCCATGCATGTGATTGTCCACTTCTTCTGTCATGCATCCAAAAGCCACGCCTCTTTCCAACTCGTGTACGTAAGTTCCTCCTCCGATTGCTAAAGGTTCTCCTTTTATACCTGTGTAACGCTCATAGCTTTCCAGAAGAATTTTTATAAACGGGGAATCTGCCGGAACGTAGTGCGCCGGTTTCATTTTTCCGCTCTCCATCTTTATTCCGTCTGCCTCAAGCGCTGCTCTCACTATTTCCGTCAGATTTTCCTCTGTAGCACAGAGAGGCGCTCTGCAATCGAAGATCCCTTCCAGATGCTCCTGCGTATAGCGAAGCACGCCTAAACTCATGGTTAACGCACCGGAAATATCATCAGACATATCCACCTTTAAAGCTTTTCCACAAGTGTCGCCATGGGGGAAAAGCCGCGCCAGGGCGCACAATTTGCGATACCCTTCACTATTCGCAATCGGAAGCCGTTTGATCAGACAGAGCAATGCTGTCAATGCGTTATTTCCTGCTTCCGGAGTGGACGCATGTGCCGCGGTCCCTTTTGCATGAAGTATAATTTTATCTCCCGTGCTTTCCCAGGTAAAGCATGCGCCCGTATCTTTGGCAGTTTCTGCTGCCGCTGTTTTTAAGTCTGTATCCGACAGTCCTGCGAATATTGCCTCTGCTTTGCCGGGGACTACATTCGACTTATCCCCCGCCTTCAGAGATAAGATTTTCGGCATGGCATCTGCCACGCCAAAATCCGCCTGAAATTTCTTCTCCAGCCTTGCCTTTTCCAGATTGATCACCGGAAAATCACCGTCCGGTGTAAAAGTGTACGGTGCTTCTTTCTCTACGCTGTAATAGTATTTCAGATCAGAAGAACCGCATTCCTCGTCAGATCCAAACACCAGACGAACACTTTTTTTCAAAGGCAGTTTCAATTCTTTGATCGCTCGTACCGCATACAGCGCCGCAATAGCCGGCCCCTTGTCATCTGCTGTTCCTCTCCCATAAATATTGCCATTGAGGATCAATGGTTCAAAAGGTTTCGTCACTGTCCAGTCTTCCGTTACCGGAACCACATCCAAATGCGCTAAGATGTCCAGTTCTTTTTCACCCGGTCCAAAATCTCCCGTGACCACACGGTTGTCATAATTTTTCGTATCCAGGCCATAGTTCTTCATCAGTTTCTGCGCTGTCTCCAGGGCCTTTGCCGGTCCTTCTCCGTATGGCATCCCAGGCTTTTCTTCTGTTCTCTGACTGTCAATCTTTACTAGTTCTGCCAGATCCTCCAGCATCTGCTCTTTTTGACTTTCAATATAAGCATCAATTTGTTCTCTATACATGATTCTTCCCTCCAAATCATTTTTATTATACAACGTATTTTATTTTTTACAAGTGAGAAACAAAAACTAGAATAAGAAGTGAAATACTGCACATACTTATCTTGATCAAATAACAAGGAGGCCAATTATGGGAACATTATCTGAAAAAGAACTTTCACTGTTAAATGATTCTCTGTCTGAGGAAGAACTTCTGGTAAAGAAATACCAGATGCTGGCCAAGCAGACTCAGGACCAGGAAATCAGCAGCAAATTTGAGCAGATTGCGAATCAGCACCAGCAGCACTTTAACGATCTTTACACATTACTCGGTTAGGAGGAAGATAACATGGCGTCACTTTATACGGAAAAAGAGATACTCGGCGATGCACTGGCCATCGCAAAATTTTCTACTGACAACTACAACACATTTTCTAACGAATGTACTCACGAACACGTCAGAAGCACCATGATGCGCATTCTGAACGAAGAACATGATATTCAGAATGAAGTGTTCCACATGATGTCCTCAAAAGGATATTATCCTACCCCGGCAGCCGAGGAGAAAAAGATAATGGAGACGCGGCAGAAATACCAGGACTGCTGTAGATAGCCCCATGATGCCGGGAAAGATTTGCTTTACAATTCTTCCCGGCTGATACATAATACTCTTAACCGCTGCCTTGCGCGGTGGTCTCTATGATTAATTCTACAAAGGAAATTACTGTTATGAAACCTGACGGTTATTACTCCTCCGGACAGTTCGCCCGCATGGCGGATGTTTCATTGCGAACCATCCGCTTCTACGATAAACAGAACATTCTTAAGCCCTCGCTTGTAAATGAGAGCGGGGCCCGTTTTTATACCGATTCGGACCTGGCAAGACTTCAGCAGATCCTGTTGCTGAAATATCTCGGTTTTTCATTGGATGATATTCGTGAAATGACCATAGACGACTCGGATTATCATTTTATGCTGAACAACCTGAAACTTCAGCAAAAGCTGGTGCAGGACCGCATTGAACAGATGCAGATGGTTGAGCGCGCTATTGAAGATACTGCCAACGCGATCGAGCATAAGCATGACATTAACTGGAGTCAGATGCTGGATCTGATCCACCTGACAAACATGGAAAAAAGCCTGAAGGGACAGTATAAAAACGCCTCCAATGTCTCTGCCCGTATACGCCTGCATCATCTCTACTCCCAAAACACGCAGGGATGGTTTCCATGGGTATTGGAACATTGCCGCCTTAATGCCGGCATGAAGGTATTGGAACTGGGCTGTGGCAACGGCGCTTTATGGACAGAAAACAAAGAAAAACTTCCCGGAGATGTTTCTATATGTCTCTCTGACATCTCTGAGGGAATGGTCCGTGATGTACGGAGAAATGTGGGCTCTGATGATCCCCTGTTTACTTACCGCGTCTTCGATTGCCGCCAAATTCCCTTTGACCCGGAAACCTTTGACCTTATCATTGCAAATCATATTCTGTTTTACTGTGATGATCTCTCCTCGGTCTGCTCCGAAATTCTGAGAGTGTTAAAACCCGGCGGACATTTCGTCTGCAGTACCTACGGCGCCCGCCACATGCTGGAAATGAATCAGCTTGTCCAGGAATTTGACAGCCGCATCGTCCTCTCCGCAGAAAAATTATATGAGCGTTTTGGTTTGGAAAACGGCAAAAAACTTCTGACGCCGTATTTTTCGGATATAAAACTGTTTCATTACGAAGATTCGCTTGTCGTGGATAAACCAGAACCGCTGATCGAGTACATACTCTCCTGCCATGGCAATCAAAATCAATATATTTTAGACCGTTACAAAGAATTCCGTTCCTTCGTTGAGAAAAAAACGGTCAGAGAATTTACCATAACAAAAGACGCCGGTCTGTTCTATTGTCAAAAGCCGGAAGAAAGAAATTAATAAAAAAAGAAAAAAAATACTTGAAGGTGACCATACGTCACCTTTTATAATGATAAAAACTTGTATTTAGAAAATCCAGAAAAGGAGATATACATATGAAAGGAATTATCTTAGCCGGAGGGTCCGGTACACGCCTCTATCCGCTGACCATGGTTACCTCAAAACAGCTTCTTCCCATCTACGACAAGCCGATGATCTACTATCCTATGTCCGTACTGATGAAAGCCGGCATCCGGGATATTCTGATCATTTCCACACCTCAGGACACCCCGCGTTTCCGGGAACTTCTTGGAGATGGTCACCAGTTCGGCGTCCGCCTTTCCTATGAAATACAGCCCAGTCCCGACGGTCTGGCCCAGGCCTTTATCATCGGTGAAACATTTATCGGCGACGATACCGTTGCTATGATACTTGGGGACAATATTTTTGCCGGACAGGGGCTGCATAAACGTCTGAAAGCCGCTGTAGAAACTGCGGAAAAGGGGCAGGGCGCTACTATATTCGGCTATTATGTGGATGATCCTGAGCGTTTTGGCATTGTAGAATTTGATCCGGATGGCAAAGCGATTTCCATCGAAGAAAAACCAGCCCATCCCAAGAGCAATTACTGCGTCACAGGGCTGTATTTCTATGATAACCGTGCGGTAAACTACGCCAAAGGATTGAAGCCCTCTGCCCGGGGCGAACTGGAGATCACTGATCTGAACCGGATCTATCTGCAGGAAGGGCGCCTTAATGTGGAGCTTCTGGGACAGGGATTTACCTGGTTGGATACGGGAACCCATGAAAGCCTGGTGGAAGCCACCAACTTTGTTAAAACTATTGAAGGACATCAGCACCGCAAGATTGCCTGTCTGGAGGAGATTGCCTATGTAAATGGCTGGATTTCCGAGGAGGAAGTGTTAAAGGTTTATGAAATTCTGAAAAAGAATCAGTACGGCCAATACCTGAAAGATGTTCTGGACGGTAAGTTTCTGGATATCCGTCACTGATCTTACATAAAGTAATAATGAGAAAAATGATACCACAAATGAATCAAGGAGAAAAACTATGAAAATTATTGTCACCGGCGGCGCCGGCTTTATCGGAAGCAACTTTATCTTTCATATGCTGAAAAAATATCCGGATTACCGGATCATCTGTCTGGACTGTCTGACCTATGCAGGTAATCTCTCCACGCTGGCGCCGGTCATGGATGATCCGAATTTCCGATTTGTCAAAGAAAGTATCACGGATCGTGAAGCAGTGGAGAAACTATTTGAGGAGGAACATCCTGACATCGTAGTGAATTTCGCTGCTGAGAGCCATGTTGACCGCTCTATTGAAAATCCGGAAGTATTTCTGGATACTAACATCAAAGGTACCGCTGTGCTGATGGACGCCTGCAGAAAATACGGCATTCAGCGTTACCATCAGGTTTCCACTGATGAGGTGTATGGTGATCTTCCACTGGATCGTCCGGACCTGTTCTTTACAGAAGAAACTCCCATCCATACCAGCAGCCCCTACAGTTCCTCCAAAGCCGGCGCAGACCTTCTGGTACTGGCTTACCACAGGACTTACGGTCTCCCCGTCACCATAAGCCGTTGTTCCAACAACTACGGTCCCTATCATTTTCCGGAAAAGCTGATTCCTCTGATGATCGCCAATGCGTTAAATGACAAGCCGCTCCCGGTTTACGGCAAAGGAGAAAATGTGCGTGACTGGTTATATGTGGAAGATCACTGTAAGGCCATCGATTTGATCATCCACAAGGGACGTGTGGGTGAAGTTTACAATATCGGCGGTCATAATGAAATGAGAAACATTGATATTGTTAAAATCATCTGTAAGGAACTTGGAAAACCGGAAAGTCTGATTACCTACGTTACGGACCGCAAGGGCCACGATATGCGCTATGCCATCGATCCCACCAAGATCCACAATGAGCTTGGCTGGCTTCCTGAGACAAAATTTGCAGAAGGCATAAAAAAGACGATTCAGTGGTATCTGGATCATAAGGAATGGTGGGAAACCATCATCTCCGGTGAATATCAGAATTACTATGAAAAAATGTACGGCAACCGTTAGGAGGAGCGCTATGAAACTATTTGTAACCGGCGTTGCCGGTCAGTTGGGCCACGACGTTATGAATGAACTGGCCAGACGCGGTCATACCGGAATTGGCAGCGACATCGCCCCCGTCTACAGCGGTGCCCAGGACGCCACTGCGGTAGCTTCTATGCCCTATCTGCAGATGGATATCACGGACCAAGAATCTGTAAATAAGATTATTACAGAGGTAAAACCTGACGCTCTCATCCACTGCGCCGCATGGACCGCTGTAGATCTGGCGGAAGACGAGGACAAAAAAGAAAAAGTTTACGCTATTAATGCTGCCGGTACCGGCTATATCGCCGATGTCTGCCGTAAGCTGGGCAGCAAGATGATGTACATTTCCACCGATTATGTATTTAACGGCCAGGGAGTAATCCCCTGGGAACCGGACTGTCGTGATTACGCGCCCCTGAACGTCTATGGCCGCACAAAACTGGAGGGTGAGCTTGCGGTATCCTCCGCCCTGGAAAGATTCTTTATCGTCCGCATCGCATGGGTTTTCGGAAAAAATGGAAAGAATTTTATTAAAACGATGCTAAACCTGGGCAAGACTCACGATACGCTTCGGGTAGTAGACGATCAGATCGGAACGCCAACTTATACTTATGATCTGGCAAGACTCCTGGTGGATATGATCGAGACGGAACAATACGGCTACTATCACGCTACCAATTCTGAGCTGCCTGAAGAGACAGGCGCCTATACCGAAGAAGGCTGTAAGACCGGCTATATCAGTTGGTATGATTTTACCAAAGAAATTTTCCGTCAGGCCTATGCTATGGGACACGAAGAATATGCTCCGCAGCGTCTGACCATTCTCCCTGTCACCACCGCGGAATACGGAATTTCGAAAGCGAAACGTCCTTTCAACAGCCGGTTAAGTAAAGAAAAGTTGAACGAAAATGGCTTTACTCCTCTCCCGGACTGGCAGGATGCCCTGAGAAGATACCTTCAGGAGATATGACGTTGGGCTTAAAAGTTTTGTAAATGATGAAGGAGATTTAGAATAAAATGGGACAGATAAGAGTAACCAAATGTCCGATTGAGGGACTTTACGTTATAGAACCTGCTGTACATGGGGATGAACGGGGATATTTTATGGAGACATACAATCAGCGGGATATGGAAGAAGCCGGACTTACCATGAATTTTGTTCAGGACAATCAGTCTCTGTCCACAAAAGGCGTGCTCCGGGGACTTCATTTCCAGAAGCAATATCCCCAGGGAAAGCTGGTGCGCGTCGTCCGGGGCCGCGTCTTTGACGTAGCGGTGGATCTGCGCAGCGGCAGTGATACCTATGGCCAATGGTACGGCGTGGAATTGTCGGAGGACAACAAGAAACAATTTTACATTTCCCAGGGATTTGCCCACGGTTTTCTGGTACTAAGCGACATAGCGGAATTTTGCTACAAATGTACGGACTTCTACCGTCCGGGCGATGAAGGCGGTCTGGCCTGGAATGATCCGGAAATCGGCATTGGCTGGCCGGATGTAACAGGAACTTACCTCGGAACTCCCTCTTCCCAGGGATATGTGCTTGCTGACGGAACGCCGCTGAACATTAGCGGGAAAGATCAAAAATGGGCGGGGCTGAAAGATACCTTCCATTTCTGACGAAGATGCTCTTGCCACTTTTACAAAAATCTCCCGATTATCGGTCTCCTCCGATTTCGGGAGATTTTTTCATCGTATAGGAAACACATGTCGCAATAGACTGCTACTCTACCGTCACGCTCTTGGCCAGGTTTCTTGGCTTATCTACGTCCAGCCCCTTGGCTACACTGACATAATATCCCATGAGCTGAAGCGGAATTACAGCAAGGCTGGTATAAAAATGAGGATCCGTCTTCGGAACATAGACCGTAAAGTCCACGGTATCTTCAATGCTGTAATTGCCATAGCTGGTCAGTCCCATCAGATACCCTCCGCGGCTCTTCACTTCAACCATGTTGCTGAGCGTTTTCTCGTAAAGAGCTTGCTGTGTCATAACCCCGATCACCAACGTACCCTGTTCGATGAGACTGATGGTTCCATGTTTCAACTCTCCCGCAGCATAAGCTTCGGAATGCACATAACTGATCTCTTTCATTTTCAGGCTTCCCTCAAGGCTGATGGCATAGTCCAATCCGCGTCCGATAAAGAAAATATCTCTCGCGTTAGAAAACTTGCTGGCAAACCACTGAATACGCTCTTTATCCGCCAGGATCTGTTCGATCTTTCCCGGAAGCAGCTCCATTTCTGCCAGCATGGAAACATGAGTTTCCTGACTAATGCTTCCACGAACTCTTGCTGCTTCCATCGCCAGCAGATAGCAATTGATCAACTGCGTACTGTATGCTTTTGTGGTGGCTACGGCGATTTCCGGTCCGGCCAGAGTGTACATTACATAGTCCGCCTCCCTGGCAATACTGGAGCCCACTACATTAATGATGCCCAGTGTTTCCACGCCTTTCTCTTTTGTCAGTCGAAGAGCTGCCAGACTGTCTGCGGTCTCTCCTGATTGGGAAATGATGATCACCAGAGAATGTTCCGATAATTTCGGATCACGATAACGGTATTCGGAAGCCAGATCCACTTCTACCGGAATATCGGTCAGATCTTCTATTACATATCTCGCGGCCACACCTACGTGATATGCGGATCCGCAGGCCACAATGTAGATCCTATGTAATTTCTTTAAGGTATCCTCCGAAATTCCGACAGAAGAAAAATCAATCTTCCCGTCTTTTACATAAGCGCTCACCGTATCTTTTACAGCCTTGGGCTGCTCATGGATCTCTTTCATCATGAAATGCTCAAATCCGCCTTTTTCCGCAGACTGCGCATCCCATTTGATCTCCACCTGCTCTTTTTCAATCTTTTCCCGATCGATATTATAAAAAACCACGGAATCTTTTGTAAGCTCCGCCAGTTCCATATTGCCGATATAATATACATTTCTGGTGTAGCCAAGGATCGCCGGCACATCAGACGCAATAAACATTCCCTGCGCATTTTGTCCTATGATCAGAGGGCTATCCTTTCTCGCCGCATAGAGGATACCCGGTTTATCCTGAAACATGATCCCCAGAGCATAAGAGCCGCGTACACGGAGCATCGTATTGGAAATGCTCTCCAGCGGATTATGGTTTGTTTTTTCATAATAATAATCTAACAGTTTCGTTAAGATTTCCGTATCAGTCTGGGAGTAGAAGCGATACCCTTCCCGAATCAGTTTTTCCTTTAATTCCTGATAGTTCTCTATAATCCCGTTGTGAACAACCACCACCGACTTATCGTCACTGAAATGGGGATGGGCATTAATTTCGGAAGGCTCTCCGTGAGTGGCCCACCTGGTATGACCGATACCGCATTGTCCCGGCATCGCCCTTCCGCCATCCGTCTTCTCTGCCAAAATTTTCAGACGTCCTTTGGCTTTCACAACATCTATCTTCCCTGTATGATCGTTTAAAATCGCCATCCCGGCAGAATCATAGCCCCGATATTCCAACTTGGAAAGTCCATCCAATAGAATTGGCGCCGCCTGCTCGGTTCCGGTAAATCCAACTATTCCACACATAACAATCTCCTTTTCACCAAATTATGCTATGTTTACTTTCCTATCTTATTACAAAACGCTTTTCTTGTCCAGACTTATGTACAATGCTTGAATTTTTCAAAATATCCCGTTATACTGATAGAAGTTGAAATGATATAGAAAATAAGGATGATAAACCATGAAATTAATCGATCTTCACGTCCACTCCACATACTCTGACGGCACGTTTTCCCCTGCTGAGTTGGTTGATCACGCTGTCCAAAAAGGACTGACGGCATTTGCCCTTACCGACCACGACACAATTTCCGGTATCCGAACGGCACAGACGGCTGCCTCAAAACATAATCTTGAAATCATACCAGGTATCGAATTTTCTACGGCTTATAAAGGTAAGGACATTCACATCCTCGGGCTGGATATTGACTGTCAGAACATCCGATTTCTGGATGCGGTAGAGGAACTTCGTGAGGAACGGGAACACCGGAACCAGAAAATGATTGACCGTATGGCAGCTGATGGTATTGATATTTCTGTAGAACAAATGCGGGATGCTTTCGGTGATACCATCTGGACCAGAGCACATTTTGCCCGCTATCTGGCAGATCACGGTTATGTGAAGGAAATCTGGGACGCCTTTCAGACACACATCGGAGATCACTGCAAGTATTATATTCCCAGAGATCTTTCTTCTCCCTTTCAAGCAGTTCGCCTGATACGGGAAACCGGGGGAATTCCGATACTGGCTCATCCTTTCCAATATCATCTCATAGAAACGGACTTGATTGACCTGGTAAAATCGCTAAAACGGTCCGGCCTTCTTGGTATTGAAGCGATCTACTCCACCCATTCCCAGGTCCAGGAAAACGAACTTCGCAAAATTGCCCGCAGCTTCGGTCTATGTATTTCCGGCGGTTCAGATTTCCACGGAGTTCATAAGCCGACGATTGATCTTGGAACAGGCAAAGGTAATTTAAAGATTCCCTATGAATTGTTAGAACAGCTCAGGGCCGCAAAATGATCATAACATTGTATGATAAGGAGAATAAATTATATGAACTTTCGCGAAAAATATATGGCTGGAGAAACCGATTTTGATGAAATTTTTGACCTCACAGACCAGTGGAACTTCAGTGATGATCCACGCACACTGAGAGAATTTCTGGGACTAACAGCTGAGGAAGAAGATGTCTGGATCTCCGAAAGCGACGAAGCACTGGAACTGCTTCTTGAAAAAGAGAAAAACAAAAAAATATTCTTTACTGATCTGGACGGCACGTTACTGAATGATAAGAAAGAAATTACTCCTCGCAACCGCAAAGCCATCGAACAGCTATTAAAAGCAGGACACATTATCGCTATTTCTACCGGACGTGCCCTCCAAAGCGCATTAATACAGGCTGAGAATCTGGGACTTACCGCGAAAAACTGCTATATCATCTGCTATAACGGCGCACAGATATACGACATTGAACACAAAAAACTCCTCTGCCGAAAGACACTTCCCATGGAATGTGTAAGGTTTGCTTTTGATGAAGCCAAAAAATTTGGTATTGATATTCAAACTTATTCCGACACCCATGTGATTGCGGAAAAGGATAATCCCAATATCCGTCGCTACGCAGCCTTGCAGGGATTAGATTATCTTATAACGGATGATGTCACACGGGCATTGCCCTGTGAGCCGCCGAAAATGCTGGCACTGGATTTTGATGATACAGATAGAGTTCTGGCATTTCAGCACTACTTTTCCGAAAGATGTGATGGAAAAATAAATCTTTGTCTCTCCGATCCGGCCCTGCTGGAATTGACTCCTCCAGAAGTGAGTAAGGGAATGTCCGTAAGATTCCTTTGTGAATATCTCGGAATCCCTCTTGTCAATTCTGTGTCAGCCGGAGATGCGGCAAATGATCTCAGCATGATACAAGCTGCGCATGTGGGCGCAGCTATGTGCAATGGCATTGATTCCTTAAAGGAACACGCCGACTATATTACAAAGGCAGATAACAATCATGATGGTGTTGCTGAGATCCTGGAAAAATTTATTCTTGAGTAAGCGCTTAATCAACATCTGACCAAAATTATATCATTGGGAATGGCGCAAATTGAACTTTCTCTCTTTTTTAAAAGCTCTGATTTTCTTCTGGAATAAATCATTTCGATCATGCATCCATTTTCAGAATATCAGAGCCTTTGTCATTTTATTTTCTTCTATTTTTTAGCAGAATCAAAGCGATGATAACCACCAAAGCAATCGTTGCTGTGATTACAAGTGCTAGAATTGGACTGTTGTCGCCTGTTTTTACCGACAACTCGTTTACAACATTGAAAGTTACTGATTTCGTAACTGTTGTTCCATCCGCCACCCAATTACTTCCGTCAAAAATATCTTTATTATACGTCACAGTAAGTGTATATTGCCCAACTGTATTAATCTCCAGAGAAGTAGTGTATGGAGCGTTATTCCAGTTTCCAGTAGTATTTCCAATCTGGTAACCCGTTGGGCGATAGCGATAATCACCCGGATTTGGATTGGTATTTGCCATTCCATTTCCAACTGCGGTAAAGCTAATTGTATGACCTTTCAGATATTCTCCGCCAGGCAGAATGTTCTGAATTTCATTGTAATCCGGAGATGGCCCGTCCTTGTAAGTGGCTTCCACAATCACATCCGCTGCCGGCATAGTAATGCTGGAATAATAGCGATCCGGAGCAGATACAGATGCGTTGTCACTGGTCACTTTCCATGTATCAAATACCTTGCCGCTCGCAGGATAATTTGCGGTAAGGCTGATCTTGTCACCTTTTACGTAGCTTCCGCTTCCATTACCATTATTTACAGTCAAGGTATATTTTATCACTTCATACACCGCTTTTACCTGTACCGCTTCATCCGGCATCATAAATCCGGTTTTTTCTGATTTTCGATCCTCAAGTTCAATATCTCCGGTAATAACAGTCCACTTCTTGAAGCGTTGGCCTTCCGCAGCTTTATCAGCTTCTATCTCCACATATTCACCCTCAAGATAAGTACCGCTTCCTGAACCATTTATTACTTGAACCTGATTTTTCTGAAGAACTGCATATACTGCTTCCACATATATTATAGACTCCGGCATTGTAAAAGAAGCCTTTCGATAATCTTCTTCATCCTCCAATACCGTTATCTGTGCTTCTGTGTCGCTTCTGCTGACTCTCCACTCCTGAAACAGGCGATCCTCATAAGTGGGAGCTGTAATTGTTATGGTATCTCCAGCTTTCGCCCGTAGTTCACTTCCTTCATAGGTTGCTCCCTCCACGCTGATCTGAGTATCCGATAGATCAATTCGATAAAACTTCGCCTCTGTTTCCGTCTGAGGCTGTGTCTCCGTCTCTGTTTCTGTCGGAGGCTGTGTCTCCGTTTCCGTCTCTGTCGGAGGCTGTGTCTCCGTTTCCGTCTCTGTCGGAGGCTGTGTTTCCGTTTCCGTCTCTGTCGGAGGCTGCGTCTCCGTTTCCGTCTCTGTCGGAGGCTGTGTCTCCGTTTCCGTCTCTGTCGGAGGCTGCGTCTCCGTTTCCGTCTCTGTCGGAGGCTGCGTCTCCGTTTCCGTCTCTGTCGGAGGCTGCGTCTCCGTTTCTGTTTCTTTCTCTTTATAAACAGCCGTCAATATCACTGCAGCATCAATCATTTCAAATTCGATTTCTGAAGCTGTTGTATCCTCCAAAGTGATTTTGCTATCTTCAACTTCCCAATGATCAAATACATGACCTTCTTCTGCATCGTCTGCCTTCACTCGTACTTTCGCTTTTTCTTGATAATAGGCAATGTCTTTAGACTCTTCTTCTTCCTTCTTTTCCTTCTCTTTATAATGATTATCTTTCGTATCGACTTTTTCATCCGCCATCTGGCTAGTACCGCTTATGACGGTCAGAACATACCCCATGGGTTGGAGATATAGCCCTTCTTCCTCTCCTTCCCGGTTTTCCATTTTATAAGCCTGTTCGGTCTTATTCGTCCAAGAACCACCCTCGATCTTCTGTTCCGAGTCGTTGGATTCTACAATATAAATCGGGTTAGCTCCCTCAACGCTGTCTCCAGGAAAGAGTAGTTTCCCATCCACTTCGTCATTTTCTACATTAAATTGGTTTGCAGCAGTGGTTTCCAAAACGGGGCTCAATATCATCGAAACACTCAGTATAACACTTAAAAATCTTCTTACGTTTTTTCTCATAATCCCATCCCAATCTTTAACGATGTGTAAATTTGCATCTGTCATAAATATATCGTAGTCCTTCACACAATAACAACAACGAACAAACAACTAATATTATTATTTTCTTTTTTTGATCAACAGCAAAATAATAATAGCTGCCAGAGCCACTGCAGCTGTGATGACCAGCGGAATGATTGGGCTGTTATCGCCGGTCTGAACCGATAATGCATTCACCACGTTAAAGGTCACAGATTTCGTAACCGTAGTTCCATCTGCAACCCAGCTGCTTCCGTCAAAGAAATCCTTGCTGTAGGTCACGGTAAGAGTATACTGTCCCACCGCGTTGATAGCCATGGATGTGGTGTACGGGGCATTGTTCCAGTTTCCGCTGACGCTTCCAATCTGATATCCCATCGGGCGGTAGCGATAATCACCCGGATTCGGATTGGTATTTGCCATTCCGTTTCCTACGGCGGTAAAGTTAATGGTCTGTCCTTTCAGATACTCTCCGCCAGGTACAATATTCTGAATCTCATTGTAATCCGGAGACGGTCCATCTTTGTAAGTAGCCTCCACTGTTACGTTTGCTGCCGGCATAGTAATGCTGGAGTAATACCGATCTGCTGCAGATACAGAAGCATTATTGCTGGTCACTTTCCATGCATCAAACTCCTTGCCGCTGGCAGGATAATTCGCAGTCAAGCTTATAGACTCGCCCTTTGTGTAGCTTCCGCTTCCATTGCCATTATTTACGGTCAGAGTATATTTTATCACCTCATACACCGCTTTTACCTGTACTGCTTCATCCGGCATCATAAATCCGGTTACTGCTGAAGTACTGTCCTCCAGTTCAACATCACCAGTAATAACCGTCCACTTCTTAAAGCGCTGACCTTCCGGAGCTTTGTCAGCTTCTATCTCCACATGATCACCCTCAAGATATGTACCGCTTCCGGAGCCATTCACTACCTGAACCTGATTTTTCTGAAGAACTGTATATACCGCTTCCACATAGACTATGGATTCCGGCATTACAAAAGAAGCTGTTAAATAATCTTCACCGTCTTCCAATACGGTTACCAGCGCTTTCGTGTCGCTTCTGGTTACTCTCCATTCCTGGAACAGACGATCCTCATACTCATGTGCCGTGATTCTTACTGCGTCTCCTGCTTTTGCCTGAAGTTCGCCGCCCTCAAGCACTGCACCCTGCACACTGATCTGGGTATCAGAGAGATCTATCCGGTAGGATTTTACCTCTGTTTCCGTTTCCGTCTGTATTTCACTTTCTGTCTGAGCTTCGGTCTCCGTCTCTGTTTCACTCTCCGTTTCTTCCGGTTCTGCCTGTTTATCGTCCGTAATCTCGCTCTGCGGTTCCTCTGGGATTACAATTTCCGGGACTTCCTCAGTCTCGGTTTCTGTTTCCAGTTCCGAGTAAGTGGCCGCCAGATATACTTCCTGTGCCGGCATAACAAAGCTTGCCTCTTCCTGCTCAATATCATCCAGAATAATATTATCAGACGTAACCCATCCCGCAAATTCTTTTCCATCCGGAGCTTCATCCGCATATACGGTAACAATCTCACCCGACTCGTAACTTCCGCCGCCTATTCCATCTTCTACAGTCACACTATAAAATTCAGCAGCGATCACGGGAGTGCTGTTTTCTTCCGTTTCTTCTGTAATAAATCCGGCAGCACTGTTATCAGTGATTTCCGCAGCCTCTGTTTCAGGTACTTCCGGAATTGTTTCATTCTCAGTATAAGTCGCTGTAACCGTAACATCTTCCGCCGGCATATAGAACGTTGTCTGGGGAATGGTGCTGTCAGAGAACCAGACCGTATCTGCCTGTGTAGTCCAGCCAGAAAAACTCTTGCCGTCGATATCCTGAGCAGAAACCGTTACCTCTGTTCCCAGTTCATATTCACCGCTTCCCTCTCCATTTTCCACAGTCAAAGTATAAAGCTGTTTTTCCGTTTCAGTGGAAATGATACTGTTGTCAACATCATTTTCATCACCTATGATGATGACACCGTTTTCGTTTTGATCTTCCCAGCTATAGTCTTCCGGATCGGATTGCACATCATTGTCCTGATACTCATCTGTTGGTACATCGACGGGTTCTCCATCAACCGAGGCTTCTGACATCTGCTCTTCTGGTATCTGCTCTTCTTCCGCTATATTTTTATATACAGCAGTCAATGTCACTCCGGCATCTATCATCGCAAATTCAATTTCCGGAGCCGCGGCATCTTCAAGAACGATATTATCGTCTTCAACTTCCCAGTGGTCGAATACTTGCCCATCTTTTGGATCGTCTGCAGTCACCCTGACCTGCGTCCACTCTTCATAATAAGCAATATCTTTCGATACTTCCTCTTCTTCTATTTTTTCTTCTTTTTCCTTATAATGATTATATTCTACATCATCATAAGTCATCCGGCTGGTACCGCCGATAACAGTCAGGACATAACCCATGGGCTGAAGCCACAATCCTTCTTCCTCGCCTTCCAGACTTCCCATCTCAAAAGTCTGATCTGTCTGATTTGTCCAGGAACCATCTACAACTTCCTGCATGATTCCCTCCGGCCCCATGTAGATCGGTTCAATTCCATAAACACTGTCTCCCGGGAAGAGCAGTTCTCCATCCACGTCTTCCACTTCCACACTGAATTGATTCGCGGCAACAGTCTCCATAACGGGGCTCATTACCATCGAAGTGCTCAGTATGACACTCAATATCCCTCTTATGCTTTTTCTCATAATTCCATCCCCTTCTAAAAATGAATCCTATTAAAATGTTTTTATCTATGATGAGTATAGCATAGCCACGCGTCAAAATACAATTAAAGCTTTCTTAAGTTTTGCATCAAAAAATCCCTTATAAATACGCCGTTTCTTCCTGAAAAACAAAATGATGTTAACCAAATGTTAGTCAAAGTAAAATTTTAGGCACCCTGTTTTTACAGAGTGCCTTTAAATTCCCCTTATTTCCGGGCCTTTTTTCAATGGAGCATACGGGATTCGAACCCGTGGCCTCTACAATGCGAATTCTACTTTTACCAGTTTGCATCATTTCGCAAAACCGGAAAAACCTTGATTTTACTGGATTTTTTGCATTCGACTTTTTACAGCATTGCTCAGCTTTTGATGCTTTTTTTTAAATTTGTTGACCAAATGTTGACCAACTTGACACCCTCGGAAAAATATGCCACACCCCCTTCTCGATTAACCTGCGCATTAAAACAAGGTAGGCCGCCGCTGTCCGTCCCCCTCTACCCAGCAGTTTAGGCAGGGGGGATATTAAAAGTTTTCCCTATAGCCATGATGCTCAAGTACAGGAGGAAGATGATGTTTTATTTCAGAAATTCATCAATACCAGAACAAACCAAATATGATAGTGTTATCAAGCAGCTGGGGAAAGATTTCAGAAATAAAAAAATATACACATGCGTTGCAGACATTGAAGGTGATGAACTTAGTATGAATATCGCGGAATCTTTTGTAGTCATAAAAGAAGATCTTCCAGCCATTTTATTTTTTGATTTAAGAGAAAACCAAGCTGAAACTGATTTGTCCTCGATTTTTTCAATGAGGGCAATGACCAAAGAACAAATCACACTTGAAAATTTGAAAGATTTCAC
>CADCMM010000039.1 GCA_902802515.1 uncultured Lachnospiraceae bacterium | reverse complement strand
AAATTAAACAATAAAATCGATCGTTTTGGGGTGTCCGTTATGCTCCGCATAGCGTCCGCTCCGAAACGCATCGGAGTCCGCTGGGCTCCGCAGAATGCAGTTATTGAAGAATCCAATTCAAAATATAAATATTTGATACAAGAAGACGACGAAAAAATTGAATTAATATCAGAAAATAATTCTATTTTCATTCCATTGGATGATTATCGGGAAATTGCTACTGTTATTGGTAGTAATTACGAAAAAACTATTACAGGATTTGAACTAATGAGTGATTACGATGAGATGGATCCCATATCATTCTCTACAAGTTATATTGGAAATGAGGTCTATATTGAAAGTGCTGTAAGAAATATCTCAGACAATCCCCAAGGTTATCTTGATGGTCAATCGTGGAATTGGAAAGGAAATTATGCTTTAGAGTTAGTTGGCGGTTGGTATGTATTTATCTCAGCAAAAGACTACGGTTCTGTAATAAATTCACTAAATATAGGGGATTATGTGCGTGTTACAGGTGTAATTAACGGTATTTCAGATTATTCAGATAAAGGTATTGTTTTGTTGTCAACTAAAACGGTTAGTCCATCCGTTGAAAAATTAAATTAGAAAAAGGAAATGAAGTTAACCACAAAATATTATATCAACTGCGCGTGTCCCTCAATGGCTCTCTCTATCCTCTGTGGTTCCATGCCAATATATCGCTGAGTGATCGCCGCGCTGCTATGTTGGAGAAGCCTCTGGACAAGCGCAATATCATAACCATTACTTTTATAAATCTCGGTGGCATACCACTTCCTGAAGCTGTGTGTGCCGATGCCCTCATATCCAAGAACATCACAGACAAGGGCAAGCTGCTTCTGTATCGCCCTCTCTGTCAGCGGAAATATTCTCTCTGTGGGCTTGATGGCGTGGCGCAAGCAATAATTCTCAATATACTGCTGAATAACAAGGGGAACGGTGAACACACGCTGTTTCCCTGTTTTCTGCTCTGTAATCTCCAAGCGGTAGCGGTCGCCGTCGTGCACAATGTCGGCAAGCCGCAAATTCAAGATATCGGAAATCCGCAAGCCCAAGTTTCCTTCCAGAACAAGCGCTGTCGCCACTCTGTCATTCGGTCGGCAGGAGACAGTGCCCTCGCGCATAGTCTTGATGATTTCGGCGTATTGTTCGGTGGTCAGGGCTTTCGTTTTCTTGTTCATTTTGGGCTTTCCTTTCTGAAAAAGTTCGTATTTCGTGGCTTATAAGTTCGTTTATTTGGGGCTTGTGAATTTTCGGGCGACCGCCGGTCGCCCGAAAATTCACCTTAGTCCACGGACAACATTTTTGAAGGACAACTTGAAGTTTTTATAAGTATTCTAAAGCAGCAGGAGGACAATAAAAGGACAATTTCCTTTTCCTCCTAAGAAAAAAAGAGAGGACAGCAACAAAACCATCCTCTCTCTTGGAATCCAATATCCTATTGGAATTGACACACTATATTTAGAATGATACAATGCCTTTATCCTCATAAGAGGATAGAGGTACTGCAATAAGACGGCAGGCGGTTGGCTACACTTCCATGAAGGAGGTGATAGTTATGCGAATTACGTTACATATCGGTGGATTTACCATCACTATTATCGTGAAACGCACACACCGCCACTCGGCCAAGTGACGGTGCGCTGTGATTTAATCACTATACTTTGTTTACTTAGTTGAGCCAACCGCCTGACGGCAGTGCCTCTTTACATTTTCATTCTAAATCAGATGCATCCTTCTGTCAAGAGATCAACCAAAGTATCTTTCCAGCAGGCCTGCAAATGCCTTGCCGTGTCTTGCCTCATCGCGAGCCATCTCATGTACGGTGTCATGGATCGCATCCAGGTTGGCGGCTTTTGCGCGTTTTGCCAGATCTGTCTTACCTGCAGTTGCACCGTTCTCTGCGTCTACGCGAAGCTGCAGGTTTTTCTTTGTGCTGTCAGTTACTACTTCACCCAGGAGCTCAGCGAATTTTGCTGCATGCTCTGCCTCTTCATAGGCTGCTTTCTCATAGTACAGACCTACTTCCGGATAGCCCTCGCGAAAAGCAACTCTTGCCATTGCCAGATACATTCCGACTTCGGAACACTCACCCTGGAAGTTTGCTCTCAGGTCAGCAAGGATGTCTTCGCTCACGCCCTGAGCCACGCCTACCACATGTTCAGAAGCCCATGTCATTCCTTCGTCCTGCTTGGTAAATTTTCCAGCCGGAGCTTTGCAGATCGGACATACTTCCGGAGCAGCGTCTCCCTCGTGAACATATCCACATACATTACACACCCATTTTGCCATAATTGTTTCTCCTTTACTTATAGAATTTTATTTATCAGCAGGGAATATCGCAAAATAAAGATATTTATTCTGCTCAGCTCCCTTTCTGCCTTGTCGGATCAAGATGCGTCGAATTTTTTCAGACAATCCTCACAAAGACCATAAAAATTTACACAGCATCCTTCAATCTGTCCATGAAAACTTTTGGCGGCGGCTTCTACTAATCGATCCGCGTCTTTTGACCACAGATCCATGACCCGGTGACAATTTTTGCAGATGAAGTGGTGGTGCAGCGTCGTGTCTCCATCGTAATGCTCCGGTCCATCGCCGGTGGAAATTTTTCTGATCTCTCCCAACTGTGTTAATAAGGAAAGATTTCGGTAAACAGTTCCCAGACTGATATGTGGCTGATCTTCCCGGAGCGCAGTGTAAATAACCTCGGCGGTGGGGTGATCTGTGCGGCCGGACAGAAATGTTTTTATGGACTCTCTTTGTCTGCTGTATTTTAGAGCGGACATAAGCATCTCCTTTAAAGTGGATAATAATAGGAACCAATACTAAAATTAATATATCAGAATTGCTAAGGAAAGTCAATGAAAAGTCAGTTAAAAATATGTAACAAAATGGAAATAGATATTAATAGGGAGACCTGTAAACAGAGGAAAAATTAAGAGAAAACCACTCAAAACTAAAAAAAATCGTAAAACACTTGACATAATTATTACGATTTGTTATGATGTGAACGTAAGGAATGTAACAAATTTGTAATAACTACGAAAAACGATTTGGAGGTTGAGATAAATGATGAAAAAGGGGATTTCTCAATTTACTGCATTCTGCATGGCAGCAGGTATGACATTTACGGGAAACGGTATGGTTTCTCTGGCGGCCGGCACAGATATGGCATTGGTAGGTATTGGAAGTACCACAAAGGTGAATAACGACACCGTTTCTGATGAAACGACTGCTTCTGGGGAGACGGCAGACGAGACTTTGGAGAGCAGTGAGGCGGCTTGGGAGCCGCTTGATACCAGCATGGTAGATACCATGGGTATTTCCCAGTGTGAAGAGTATATTAACATCCGTTCCTCTGCGGATACGGAGGGTGAGATCCTGGGAAAACTGTATAATAATTCTGCAGTATATATTGAGGGTGTGGATGAAAACGGATGGTATAAAGTAAAGTCCGGTAATGTTGAAGGATATGTAGCTGCTCAGTACATAGCGGTAGGATCAGAAGCAGATAACCTGGCTTCTCAGGTTGGCTATCATGTAGCAGAGGTTGGGGCAGAAGTGCTGAACGTCCGTGCCTCAGCCAGTGAAGACGCAGACGTCATTACAACGGTGACAAACACTCAGGAAGTGGAAGTTGTTGAAGATTGTGGTGAATGGTTGAAGGTAGCAGTTGACTCAGATTGTTATGGATATGTATCTGTAGAATATGTAAATGCAGAAATGCAGTACAAGGTAGCAGAATCCATTGAGGAAGAACAGGCGAGACTGGACGCTGAGTATCAGCAGTATCTGGACGAGCAGGCAGCGGCCGAAGCGGAATACGCCGCTTATGTGGAGGCTCAGAATAACGCATATGTAGAGCCTCAGGACAATTCTTATCAAGAAGCGTGGAACGAAGTTGCTCAGGCACAGGAAAATTATGATATCCAGGCTCAGGCTACGGTAGACGCGCAGGCGGCAGCGGATGCTCAGTATCAGGCGTATCTGGATGCCCAGGCCGAGGCAGACGCAGCGACTGAACAGGCAGATGAGCAACTGGTTTGGGATACGGCAGCAGAGGCTCAGTCTCAGTACCAGGCGTATCTGGATGCCCAGGCCGAGGCGGATGCCCAGGCTCAGGCAGAGGCAGATGCAGCATCACAGGTTCAGGCAGCAAACGAAGCGGCCCAGCAGGCAGAGTATTCGGAGGTCGCTGCGGATTACACAGAAGACGGATATGCTGAGACCTACACAGAAGATGACTATACGGAAGATTCTTACGAAGAAGAATACGTGGAGGATGCAGGAAACTATAGTCTTGGGCAGGAAATTGCAAACTATGCATGCCAGTTTGTCGGCAACCCGTACGTATGGGGCGGAAGCAGCCTCACAAATGGAGCAGACTGCTCAGGATTTACCATGGCGGTTATGGCGCAGTTTGGTATTTCGCTCCCGCACAATGCGGCAGCACAGTCCGGATACGGAACTCCGGTGTCTCTTGACTCTCTGCAGCCGGGCGATCTTTTGTTCTATAACGGAGATGGCGGAATTGGACACGTGACCATGTATATCGGGAACGGTCAGGTAGTACACGCAAGTAACTCCAGTACCGGTATTATTATCTCCAGTATTTCTTACCGGACACCTTGCGCTGCAAGACGCTACATCTAATCTAAGGAAGCGCTGATTTAATTATCTAAATAATAAAACGATACGGCGAGGCCGCCACAGTTCGAGTGATGAAAATCACCGAACTGTGGCGGTCTCTTTCCTATAAAGCAGTAAATCATCATGGGGCGGCCTTACACAAGCCTATGCGTAGCAGGCAGGTTAGTATCCATTACGTATGATGGGTAGCGAAAGCGTTCCTCAGAAAACTATGATTATGCAAAGTAGGCATTTCGTGAGGCAGCTCCAATGATTGGCTGAATTGAGACTTTTGGGAAAATAGTCCGACAATTCATTCTGGCGGACATTTCGCTGGAACCATGAAAAATTTGTCAAGATAAAAAAATGCACAAAATATGAGAGATTTTCTCCTTTTCTGGATGCCGGTTCAGATGGACAGAAGAAAGTTATCCACATTCTGAAGGGATAGAAAAATGGATGAAATCAGAGTTATACACGAAGTTATCCACATTATCCACATTTTTTTGCTCCCAATATGTGGAACAAGCGTTTTGTTAATAGTGATAAAAGTGATATTTTGAAAAGAAATGTCGAAATAAAGGTTGACTTTTAAATAGTAAATTAATTCGCGAAAAAAACAGAATTTTCAGTAAAAAGGATATAATTTTACGTTGTATAATAACGGGGGGGTTGATAAAATCTAATATATAGAATATTTTCTCGGGAGGCGGCTATGCAGACAGAAGATCACCATGCTTTGGCAAAGGCGATGACAAGAAACCTGAATATCAGCAAATGGAAGAGGGCGGCATTTTTGTTTGGAAATATAGAGCCGGACTTTAACCGCATTTCCTATATGGGGCATAAAAAGGAACACTTTGGAAACGGTCACAGCTATGAGTGTCGCAAGAAACAAATTTTTAAGATTTTCGATGAGCCCTATAGGGACAGCATTTGGTGGTGGTATAGGACCGGAAAAGCCTTTCATTACCTGACCGATTCTTTTTCCAGACCCCACAACCCGGAATTTGGCTACCGCAGCGCGGCTCATGTAAAATATGAGATTGGACTGCACGAAATTTTCCGGCGGGTGCTAAAAAATAATCCCTGGAAGATCCCCAGGATTGAACAGAGTCCGAAGAGATGGCTGGAAGCAAGGCACGCCCACTATATGGAACGTACAAAGAAGGCACAGGATGATTGCTATTATATATACACTACAGTGTTGGCAGTGTGGAACTGGATGGTGGAAGAAAAGTTAGGCTAAGGGTAATATTTAATTGACAAGGAAAATCCCGCATGCTATTATCAAAATGACATGTAATGGTAAAATACATTATAAATAAGAAAGTTTTCTGTGGCCTCAGTTGTTGCGAGGCGAGAAAGGAGCAAAAGAAAATGGGAAACAAGATTACGATTATTGGTGCTGGTTCTGTGGGTGCTACGATTGCATACACATTATCAAGTGAGACCCTTGCCACTGACATTGTGCTGATTGACATCAACAAACAGAAGGCAGAGGGAGAGGTTATGGATATCATGCAGGGTACTGCATTCCGTGATCCGATCACAGTGACTTCCGGCGATTACGATCTGGCAAAAGATTCCAATATCGTTATTATTACATCCGGTATTGCGAGAAAACCGGGTCAGACCAGATTGGATCTGACAAAGATCAACGTGGGTATCATGAAAGATATTGCCAAGAATATCGCGCCGGTTGCGCCCAACGCGCTTTACATCATCGTAAGTAATCCGGTAGATATCATGACCTATACTTTTACAAAGGAATCCGGTATCCCGGAGAAACAGATCATTGGTTCCGGTACCTCTCTGGATACAGCGAGACTTCGTTCTCTGCTTGCAAAAGAGTGCGCGATCTCTCAGCAGAATGTACATGCGTACATCTTCGGTGAGCATGGCGATTCTTCTTTTGTTCCGTGGTCTATGGCTACCGTTGCAGGTGTACCTGTTCCGGAATACTATGAGAAATACAGACCGGCCATTGATAATATTCCCTTTGATCCGGATAAGATCATCGACTATGTCCGTACCTCCGGCGGCGTGATCATCGCGAATAAGGGTGCTACGTTCTATGCGATTGCTACCTCTGTAGTCCGTCTGTGCAAACTTGTTCTCAGCGCTCACAGCTCTGTAGCGACGGTTTCTACTATGATGCACGGTGAATATGGTCTGGAGGATGTCTGCCTCAGCGTATCTACCGTAATCGGACCGAGGGGCGTGCGTGGCAGAATCGAACTGCCGCTGTCTGACGATGAGGTGGAGAAGCTTCACTACAGCGCAAAACAGCTGAAAGATATGATTGCTCAGATCTAAGGAAACGCTTTCTTTCAATAAAGTTTAATATAGTGAGACTGTCTCGCTGAACGTATACAGGGCCGTTGCAAAACGTATCAAAAGGGGTTTGCAGCGGCCTTAAATTTGTTGAGTGACCAAATTTCCTTTCTGAATAAAATACTATCCACCGGCCGATACTCTGTTTATAAAGGAGGCGTCGGGGCAGTGTGGAAAGAGACAAGGATCAGACAGAATAACGGAAATGTGGTGAAAGGATTGCTCCTTCTGGTACTATTAGTTTTATCATGGATACTCAGCGTGGGCATTCCGCATGCACAGGCAGCCATGCTTCAAAAAGGCATCAGCAGGGAGGTGCTGCGCTTCCATGTGTTGGCAAACAGTGACAGCCTGGCGGATCAGGAAGTAAAATTGAAAGTTCGGGATGATGTGCTTCGATGGCTTGAACAGGAACTGACGGAAGAAGAACAGGGTGACCTGGTATTGATGGAGCAGAAGATAAATAAATTGTTGCCGCAGATTGAGCAGCACGGGAAAGAAGTGCTGAGAGAGAATGGCTTTTCCTACACAGTCACAGCCTCTCTGTCCAGGGATTACTTTCCGGAGAAAACTTATGGAGACTGCACGTTTCCGGCAGGGATCTACACTGCGCTCCGTATCTGCCTGGGAGAAGCGCAGGGGCAAAATTGGTGGTGCGTTCTGTTCCCCAGGCTCTGCTTTATGGACTGTGTTCATGCAGTACTGCCGGAGCAGAGCCAGGAGGAACTAAAGAATGTTTTGACCGAAGAAGAGTATGAGAGCCTCTTTGATCCGGCGAAAGACGAATACAGAATTTGCTTTCGCTACTTTTGATTTATTTATTCTTGAAACTTGCTCTCTTTCTCATAGTAGGATCCAGAATCTTCTTGCGGATACGCAGGCTCTTTGGAGTTACTTCCAGAAGTTCATCTGTATCAATGAATTCCAGCGCCTGCTCCAGGCTCAGGATCTTTGGCGGAGTCAATTTCAGTGCTTCATCGGCGCTGGAAGAGCGAGTATTAGTCAGGTGTTTTGTTTTGCAGACATTGAGTTCAATGTCTTCCGGCTTTGCGCTCTGACCAATGACCATACCTGAGTAAACCTTTTCACCCGGTCCGATAAAGAGTGTGCCGCGGTCCTGGGCATTGAACAGACCGTAGGTTACAGATTCCCCGTTCTCGAAGGCGATCAGGGAACCTTGGCTGCGGTACTGGAGATCGCCTTTATAGGGTCCGTAACCGTCAAAGATCGTGTTGATGATGCCGTTTCCTTTAGTGTCGGTCAGGAAATCATTCCGGAAACCGATCAATCCACGGGAGGGGATGGCAAATTCCAGACGGGTGGAACCGCCGGAGGTTCTGCTCATACCCTGCAGTTCGCCTTTGCGCAGGCTCAGCTTCTGAATTACCGTGCCTGAGAATTCTTCGGGTACATCGATATAGGCCAGCTCCATGGGCTCCAGTTTTTTATTTCTTTCATCGTATTTGTAGATCACTTCCGCTTTACTTACCGCGAATTCATACCCCTCTCGGCGCATGGTTTCGATGAGGATGGAAAGGTGTAGTTCGCCGCGTCCGGACACTTTGAACGTGTCGGTCTCGTCCGTGTCTTCTACTCGCAGGCTGACGTCCGTATTCAGTTCCCGGAACAGACGGTCCCGCAGATGACGGGATGTGACAAATTTTCCCTCCTGTCCGGCCAGCGGACTGTCGTTGACAATGAAATTCATAGATATCGTGGGCTCGGAAATTTTCTGGAACGGAATCGGATCCGGACAATCCGGCGCACAGATGGTATCACCGATATGAAGATCCGCAATGCCGGAAATGGCCACGATGGAGCCGATGGTTGCAGAAGGCACGTCTGCCTTATTTAATCCATCGAATTCGTAAAGCTTGCTGATCTTTACTTTTTGCTTTTTGTCGGGGTCATGGTGGTTTACAAGAACTGCTTCCTGGTTGATCTTGATTGTTCCGCGGTCCACCTTGCCGACACCGATGCGGCCTACATATTCATTATAGTCAATGGTGCTGATAAGAACCTGGACCGGTCCGTCCGGGTCTCCCTGGGGGGCTGGAATGTAGTTCACGATAGTCTCAAACAGAGGACTCATATCCGTTGGGTCATCCGTAAGTTCTTTCAGTGCGTACCCGGCCTTGGCGGAAGCAAAAACAAAAGGGCAATCCAGCTGTTCATCGCTGGCGTCCAGATCAATAAACAGTTCCAGGATCTCGTCGATCACCTCTTCCGGTCTGGCTTCCGGGCGGTCGATCTTGTTAATGCAGACGATGACAGGAAGTTCCAACTCTAATGCTTTCTGCAGCACGAATTTTGTCTGTGGCATCGCACCTTCGAAGGCGTCTACGACAAGGATGACGCCGTTGACCATCTTCAGGACACGCTCTACCTCACCGCCGAAGTCCGCGTGGCCGGGAGTGTCAATAATATTGATCTTTGTGTCTTTATAATAGACAGCGGTATTTTTCGACAGGATAGTGATCCCGCGTTCCCTTTCCAGATCATTGGAGTCCATAACGCGTTCCGCTACTTCCTGATTTGCGCGGAAAACACCGCTCTGTTTCAAAAGTTCGTCCACCAGCGTCGTTTTGCCGTGGTCAACGTGGGCAATGATAGCAATATTTCTGATATCTTCTCGAATCATGGTTTTCCTTTCTTATTTCTGTCTTTTTGCATAAAGAAGAGCCCATCTGTCAACGCAAAACCATAGTCCTTGCCAAGCAAGCTTGCGCGGACTATACTTTTTACGTTGTCTGAATGGCTAGACTGTTAGTCATTGTATCACAATTTTCCGAGAAAACAAGGGGGTTCATCGAATCTTAGCGATATTTGGCGTACGATATTTGCTGACAAAACTCATATTTCGAGGCAAGATAGAATACAGATAATATATACAAAAAAGGAAAAAGGGCTGCGCACAGCGCGGGAGGAAGGGAGAAATAATAACCATGACAGATAAGATTATTGAAAACAATCAGGTATCCATTATGGGGGAGATTATATCGGACTTTACCTACAGCCATGAAGTGTATGGCGAAGGATTCTATATGATGGATATTTCTGTCAAACGGCTCAGTGATTCCTATGATATCATTCCGGTAATGATATCGGAACGGCTGATTGATGTTACACAGGATTATAAAGGAGAGATGATCCAGATTTTCGGACAATTCCGTTCCTACAACCGACATGAGGAGAAGAAAAATCGGCTGGTACTGTCCATCTTTGCAAGAGAGGTCAGTTTTGTGGAGGAGGAGAACGATAAAATTAAAAGTAATCAGATTTTTCTGGATGGATATATCTGTAAAAATCCAGTCTACCGCAGGACGCCGCTGGGCAGAGAGATTGCGGATATGCTGTTAGCTGTAAACCGGCCCTATGGAAAATCTGATTACATACCGTGTATTTGCTGGGGTAGAAATGCCCGTTTTGCTTCTGGCTTTGAGGTGGGCGGTCATGTGCAGATCTGGGGCAGAATTCAGAGCAGAGAGTATGTGAAAAAACTGGAGGACGAAACGACCCAGAGGAGAGTGGCTTATGAAGTGTCTGTCAGTAAATTAGAATATCTGGAAAGCTGAGCTTGAATCTTGCATTTATCGTCATGATACAGTATACTGGTGTAAGAATTGCATAATGGGAATTGAGAAATACTGAGATGTATTGAGGTGCAAAATGGATAAAAAATATATACGTATATACTGTGGAACCGGAGGCGGAAAATCGTCTGCAGCTATCGGCCGGGGTATTAAGTCCGCCTGCGCAGGAAAGACGGTTTTTTTGGTTCAGTTTCTGAAAGGAAAAGCGGGATCTGAGCTGGATTATCTGAAGCGTCTGGAGCCGGAAATTAAGGTGTTCTGCTTCGATAAGTTTCAGGAGCAGTTTTCCGATCTCTCGGAAGAAGAAAGACAGGAAGAAATTATTCATATCAAAAACGGATTGAATTTTTCTAAGAAAGTTCTTGTGACTTCTGAGTGCGATGTTTTGATTTTGGATGAGATTCTGGGGCTTCCGCAGCGGGGCATTATTTCAGTGCAGGAGATTATTCCTCTGATCGAGGCTGTGGGAGACGGCGTGGAACTGATCATGACCGGGATTGAGCGCTGCGAAGAATTATGGCCCTATGTAGATGAAGTGACGGAGGTTATCACGGACTATTTAAAATCTAATTGACAAGTGTTTTTTCTAATGCTATAGTAAATCTGATTTCAGCAATAAATAGGTAGAGGTTGCGTGTTTCATCAGTAAACGGCCGGATGTGTTCAGGCACAGGGGAAAGCCGGAGAAAGGGGAAGACGCCGAAAGAATGCAGCGCCTGGAGCTGTATGCTTGGGCACAGGGTGAAGAACCATGTGACTGTCATCTGATAAGATGGGGCGCTATCGAGAGAATGTACTGAAAATGGATTCTTAAGGTGGGTGCGGATGTATCCACCTTTGTTATGTTATGGTTCAATATCAAAGTCAGGAGGGATAAACAATGGCTATCTTTACAGGCGCGGGCGTGGCGATCGTGACGCCGATGCAGGAAAATGGAGAAGTAAATTACGATAAGTTGGGCGAACTTTTAGAGGAACAGATTGCCGGAGGCACAGATGCCATCATCATCTGCGGAACCACCGGGGAATCTTCTACCTTAAGCCATGAGGAGCATCTGGATGTGATCAAATACGCCATTGACAAGGTGGCAAAGCGGATTCCGGTTATTGCGGGAACAGGATCCAATTGCACGGAGACTGCTGTCTATCTGTCTCAGGAGGCCGAGAAATACGGTGCGGATGCGCTGCTTCTGGTGACGCCCTACTACAATAAGGCTACTCAGAAGGGACTGAAACTGCACTTTACAAAAGTGGCAAATTCCGTAAAGATTCCAATTATTCTTTATAACGTCCCCAGCCGCACCGGCTGCAATATCCTGCCGGAGACAGCGGCGGAGCTGGTAAAGACCGTAGACAACATTGTCGGCATAAAAGAGGCCAGCGGAAATCTGTCCCAGGTGGCAAAGCTGATGAGCCTGGCGGGGGAGGAGATTGAGCTGTATTCCGGAAATGACGATCAGATCGTACCCATTATGTCTCTGGGAGGAAAGGGTGTGATCTCGGTGTTGTCCAACGTGGCTCCGAAGCAGACCCATGAGATCGCGGCTTCTTATCTGGCGGGAGATATGGAAAAGAGCCGCCGGATGCAGTTGGAAGCCATTGATCTGATTGAGGCGCTGTTCTGCGAGGTCAATCCGATCCCGGTGAAAACTGCGCTCAACCTGATGGGTAAAGAAGTGGGACCGCTGCGCGGACCGCTCTGTGAAATGGATGAGAAAAATGTACAACGGCTGAGAAAGGCCATGGAAAATTACGGCTTATTGTAATAATAGAAAGGGAATAAAATGGTTAAAGTAATTATGAACGGCTGCAATGGCCACATGGGGCAAGTCATCACCGGCATTATAGCCAATGACCCGGAAGCAGAGATTGTGGCTGGCATTGATGTACACGATGAAGGAAAAAACAGTTATCCGGTATTTAATAGTTTTGAAGCAAGCACGGTGGAGGCGGATGTTGTCATTGACTTTTCTTCGCCAAAGGCGTTTGACGCTATGATGGACTACTGTGTGGCAAAGCAGGTTCCTGTGATCGTATGTACCACAGGGCTTGGTGAGGAACAGATAAAACGCCTGGAGGATGACAGCAAAAAGGTGGCTGTGCTGCGTTCCGCGAATATGTCCCTGGGAATCAACCTTTTGTTGAAACTGTTGAAAGAGGCGGCGAAAACTCTGGCTCCGGCGGGATTTGATATTGAGATCGTGGAAAAACACCACAATCTGAAAAAGGATGCACCCAGCGGCACCGCGCTGGCGCTGGCGGACAGCATCAATGAGGCGTTGGATCAGAAATATGCCTATAAATATGACCGCAGCCAGGATTATGACCCCCGAGAGAAATATGAGATCGGAATTTCTGCCGTCCGGGGCGGAAATATTGTGGGCGTCCATGATGTGATGTTTGCAGGCACAGATGAAGTAATCGAGTTCACACACACCGCATACTCCAAGGCAGTTTTTGGAAAAGGTGCCGTTCAGGCCGCGAAATATCTTGCGGGGAAGCCGGCAGGGCTTTATAATATGAGCGATGTGATTGGATAGGAAACACCGATTTTGAGGAGTAAACTTATGAAAAAAGTAGTGAAATTTGGCGGAAGCTCATTGGCCAGCGCCGGACAGATGAAAAAAGTGGCGGATATTATCCGCAGCGATGAGGCCAGACGTTATGTGATCCCTTCCGCACCGGGAAAACGCTATTCTGACGATACGAAGGTAACGGATCTGCTGTACCGTTGTTATGACGCGGCAGCGGCCGGAGAAGATATCACAGAAAAGCTGCAGGTGATTGAAAACAGATATCAGGAGATCATTGACGGACTGGGATTGGAACTTAGCCTGAAGGAAGAGTTTGAACTGATCCAGGATTACTTCATGCGGCAGGCGGGCCGTGACTACGCGGCTTCCCGGGGAGAGTATCTGAACGGTATCATAATGGCGAATTATCTGGGATATCGATTTATTGACGCGGCGGAAGTAGTGCGTTTTGATGAAAAAGGAAATTTTGACGAGGAACAGACCAATGAAGTATTAAAGCAGCGTCTGAAGAACCTGGAAAACGCTGTGATCCCGGGATTCTATGGAGCGATGCCGGACGGCAGCATTAAGACGTTCTCCAGAGGAGGATCGGATGTGACGGGATCTATCGTTGCCAGAGCGGTGCGTGCCGACGTGTACGAGAACTGGACGGATGTCTCCGGGGTAATGGTGACAGATCCCCGCATAGTGGAAAACCCGGAAGCGATTGAGACGATCACTTACCGCGAGCTTCGTGAACTTTCTTATATGGGAGCATCCGTGATGCATGAAGATGCGATCTTCCCGGTGAGACGGGAGGGAATTCCCATTAATATCCGAAATACAAACCGTCCGGAGGACAAAGGCACCCTGATCGTGGAGAGTACCTGCCGTCAGCCCAAATATATTATCACAGGTATTGCCGGGAAGAAGGATTTCTGCGCGATCAATATTGAAAAAGAGATGATGAACGCGGAGATCGGTTTTGGGCGTAAGGTATTGCAGGTATTTGAGGAAAACGGTATTTCTTTTGAACATACGCCTTCCGGTATCGATACCTTTACCGTCATCGTGCATCAGTCAGAGTTTGTCGAAAAAGAGCAGAGCGTGATCTCCGGACTGCATCGGGCAGTGAAACCAGACTCCATTGATCTGGAATCCAACCTGGCGCTGATCGCCATCGTGGGACGGGGGATGAAAGCGGCCAAGGGTACTGCGGGAAGAGTATTCTCCGCGCTGGCTCATGCCAACGTCAATATTAAGATGATCGATCAGGGCTCCAGCGAGCTGAATATCATCATCGGTGTGCGCAATGAAGACTTTGAGACGGCTGTCCGGGCAATTTACGATATTTTTGTGACGGTGCAGCTATAAAAACTTGAAAAGAATATATAGAGCTGCTGCATAGCGGATGTACATACATCTGTTGCAGCAGCTTTTACCGTATATGGGGGCGGTTGAGCTATCATGTTCCAGTGATAGATCAAACTACAAAAATCACAAAAATAAGATACTTATGAATTAAAAAAATAACATATGATTAATGTTGACAAAAACTGATATTCCTGATAAAATAAAATTACATATCTGGGAACATTCTGAACCAATCGGTTACGCATTCCCCATATGGACAAATAATATAATGGGAGGTGCAAAACGAATTGGCGACAGAGAATAGAGAGTATAAGGACAGTGTATTTTGCGATTTGTTTTATCATGATGTAACTGCAAAGAGAAATATCCTGTCGTTGTATAATGCGCTGTATGGAACACATTATACAGATCCAGAGAAGGTGGAGCTGATCCGGTTGGAGGATATTCTTTTTAAAAATTTTAAAAATGATGTTGCATTTTCTATTGACGGAAAGGAAATGCTGCTCAGCGAACATCAAAGTACGATTAATCCGAATATTCCAGTTAGATGTCTTCTGTATGTGGCGAGAGAGTATGAAAAAATGATACCTCAGAGAGATAGATACAGGAGCAGGTTAATAGAAATTCCAAAACCGAATTTTGTTATGTTTTATAATGGAGTAAGGAATTATCCTGACGAGCAAGTGTTAAAATTGTCCTCTGCCTACAGAGAAGATGGCAGAAATAACGTTCATCCGGAATTGGATCTTAGTGTAAGGGTTATTAATATAAATACGGAAAAGAAACATCCGATACTGAAGAAATGTGATATTCTGAGGGAATACAGTGAATTTGTTGAACGCGTGAGGACATATAAAGGTTCAAAAAATGCGGTAGAAAAAGCAGTAAAAGAATGCATTCAAAAAGGAATATTAAAAGACTATTTGACGCGAAAAAGCAGTGAGGTGATCAATATGTTGCTGGATGAATATGATTATGAAACGGATATTGAGGTGCAGAGGGAAGAGGCAAAGGAAGAAGGAAGAGAAGAAGGGTTACTCCATGCCGTGCGTAGCTTGATTGCTTCTTTAAAGCTGCCGCCGGAACAGGTGATGGAGATGCTGAAGATTCCGCTGGATGAGCGCAAAAAATATATGAAGATGATATAAGTAAAACCCCGCAAGCCAGGATGTATGGATATGGCCTGCGGGGTTGTTTCTATGATAATTTGAAACTTTTTTTCGGCTTTCCCCATCTAATGGATGTAAAAGCAAAACGTGTACACGCAGCCCGGTCCTGACTGAAAACGAGGGACCGGAAGGAAACAAAGGAGACAATATGGAGCAACTGGTAAAACGTGCGATGAAGCAATGTTTCGCCATCCAAGCCGCAGAACACCAGACAAGCTGATGTCCTGCGGCTTGATGTGCGTTCCGCACATCTTCAACCGCAAACAGGATAGCCTACGCAAGTAAACTTGCGAGGCTATCCTATTTCCAGTTTTGGATGGCGAAACTGGAAAGTCAAAATCCCGTATTTTTGTGACAAATTTGGGGTAGACATTCTAAGGGTGAAACGGCATAATGGAATCAAAAATAAGAGTGTGAGATCACGAGTATTACGGGAGGTTTTTTATGCAGATAACGGATAAGAAAGCATGGTGGAAGGAAGCGGTCATTTATCAGATCTATCCCCGCAGTTTTGCGGACAGCAATGGGGATGGAATCGGCGATATTGAGGGAATTACTCAGCATTTGCCCTATCTTGAGAAGCTGGGGATCGATGTCATCTGGCTCTCGCCGGTGTACCGTTCCCCCAACGATGACAATGGATATGATATTTCCGACTACAGAGACATTATGACGGATTTTGGCACGATGGAGGATTTTGACCGGATGCTTGCCGAGGCGCATCGGCGCAATATCAAAATTGTGATGGATCTGGTAGTGAATCACACATCGGATGAACACGCATGGTTTGTGGAGAGCCGCAAGTCCAAAGACAATCCGTACCGGGATTACTATATCTGGAAGGAGCCGAGAGACGGCAAGGAGCCGAACAACTGGGAATCCTGTTTTTCCGGTTCCGCATGGCAGTATGATGAGGCGACAAAAATGTACTACCTGCACTGCTTCTCGAAGAAACAGCCGGATCTGAACTGGGAAAATGAGAAGGTGCGGGATGAAGTGTTTGATATGATGACCTGGTGGTGCGAGAAGGGGATTGATGGCTTCCGTATGGATGTGATCAGCATGATCTCTAAGGATCAGGCTTTTCCGGATGGAGTCGTGAGAGATGGCATTTATGGAGATTTTGGCCCCTATGTTTGCAATGGACCCAGAGTTCATGAGTTTCTTCAGGAGATGAACCGCAGGGTGCTGAGCAAATACGACCTTCTGACTGTAGGCGAGGCAGCCGGAGTGACGATAGATGAGGCGAAGAAATATGCCAATAATGAGGGCACGGAGCTTGGAATGGTGTTTCACTTTGAACACACAGATACGCTGGAACC
>CADCMM010000038.1:1679-18685 GCA_902802515.1 uncultured Lachnospiraceae bacterium | reverse complement strand
TGCTCCTAAGCGCTGGTTGTGGGTTTGATTCCCGCAGAAAACACAGAAAATTATTATACAACCGTTCTGGTGGCTTTTGAGATGCTGAAGAGGTTTTTGAACTGTTTCAGATGAATGATTGAAGAGCAGTTGCTTGTATTATATAATGATGATAAGCATCTTGAATGATACAATACGAGTTTTTCACCAGCAATTCTAACCTAAAGAATTTATACAGTATAGAGAGTATTGATGATTTTATGTAAAAAAATGTTGCTACTCACAAACAGGCTTCTCGATATATGGGGATGACTTAAAAACAAGGAGGATAATCGTGTGAAAGAATATAAGTTTTACGGCTGGCAGACCGCCGATATTATGGATTCCCATGGACGCACGCCGCGGGAGTATTATGATCTTTTGGCACAGGTCTGGTCTGCCGAAACCTGTGCGCCGAGGCTTCGCCAGGACTGGACTCCGGAGAACAGAACGCTCGGACAATGTTCGATCACTGCATTTCTGATTCAGGATATCTATGGGGGAAAAATCTATGGGATCCCCCGGGACAATGGAAATTTCCACTGTTTTAATGTGGTGGGTGACTGTGTGTTTGATCTGACAAGCGAGCAGTTTGGAGAGACCGTGCTGGATTATACAAACTGTCCGGAGCAGAATCGGAATACACATTTTGAAAAAACGGAGAAAAAGGAGCGTTATGAACTTTTGAAGAAGAGACTGAAAGAAAAATGTGGACATAGTACAGAACGCTAGATTTTTACGAGAATAGAGGAGACTAATTCTCATCAATCAGTTCCATCCTATGGATTGTTCGGATTAGCTTTTTGTTGTATGGAAGACTGATAACAAAAAAACACATCATTCTTTATTTAATTCCATACCACATTTCCATAGGTCCGACTCCTGAAAAAACGATCTAAAACCCGGTAATGTTGGCAACAAAAAATGTTCCGATACATTGGTTCCGTGAGCCATGATCTCGAACGGGTGTGTTAGAATAAATCATCTATATTTTGTTCATCAATTTAGTTTTGATGATGAGGGGTAACCATGATCAAAGAAATATTGAAATGTCGATCCGGTAAGCCGTAAGCCGCGGCATCGGAAGCAAGTTCTTCGGAGGTGGCAAGGTGAAATTAATTAAAGTAAACGATCGGATATGGTATTCAATGTACGAAGAAGAGCGCGACCGGCCATGTCTTGGATATGTGCGCGGCGATCACTGGAGCCTGGCAGTGGACGCCGGCCATTCAGATGCCCATGTTAAAGAATTCTATGAAGCGCTTAGAAAAGAGAGTCTTCCGCTTCCTTCCCTGACAGTCATCACACACTGGCACTGGGATCATGCTTTTGGGATGCATAAGATCTGTGGACTTTCGGTTGCAAATGCCATTACAAACCGGCATTTAAAGGAATTTGCAGGTGAGATTATGGCAGAGGGCGTGAACAAGTTTTTGTCCCTGGATCCCAGCATTCAAAAAGAGTATGCCGGCGGCAGGAAAGTCGTGATCGTACCTGCCGATATCGAATATACCGGAAAAATGGATCTTGATTTAGGAGGAATTTCTGGCCGGTTGTTTCAAAGCATTTCACCACATACGGATGATACAACACTCGTCTATTTGCCGGAGGAGAGGTTTTTGTTTGTCGGGGACTCCATCAGTGGTGCGTTTCCGACATGGAAGAGGGATCCGGAAAAAACCAGGGCACTGACGAGAACGCTTGAGGAAACAGATGCAGATACCTGCCTTGGTGGTCACTGGCCTGTCATGACGAAGCGGGAGCTTTTGACTGCCCTTGTGAAAGATACTGTCTGATCAGGTATCAATTTGGTCATATGATCAGAAATCAAGGATAAAAAAGGATTACTGCGGTTCCGGTGTTTTTTTACAAATAAACAGAAAGAGGGTAAGGATATGTCTGGAGGGAAGAGAGAGGCCAGACTGCACCATGCATTGATTACGGTGGTGTTCATGGTTCTGATTATGTTTGTGTCCATCGTGCTGTTCGATGCCAGCCCTCATATCCCGCTGGTGCTGGGCTGTATGGCGGCCGGACTGGTGGCGGTATGGCTGGGTTATTCCTGGGATGATATACTGGAGGGCATGATCGAAGGAATCAATAACTCCCTGGAGGCGATCCTGATCCTGCTGCTGATAGGTACTCTGGTGGGCTCCTGGATCACGGCGGGGACGGTGCCTACCATGATCTGCTATGGACTGCGGCTCGTCTCAGCTAGAAGTTTTCTTCCTGCGGCGATGCTGATCTGCCTGCTGGTGGCAGTTGCGATCGGTTCCTGGGGTACGGTGGGAACCATTGGGCTTGCATTCATGGGCATTGGCACGGCGCTCAAAATTCCTGCCCCGCTGGTTGCGGGAGCTGTGATCTCCGGCGCTTATATGGGAGAAGTGATCTCGCCGCTCTCCGATGCCACGAATCTTGCCGCTGCAGTGGTGGGGGATCAGGTGTTTTCTATTGTAAAAAGGATCCTGCCTGCAGCGATCACGGCAGGAGCGGCGTCTGTCCTGATCTATTCGTTGAAAGGGCTGGACTACGGCGCCTCTTCCGGCGAGGCGGTACAGCAGAGCATAAAACCGCTGCTGCTAAGCATACGCGGACAGTTTCGGATCACACCCTTGGCGCTGCTGCCGATGGTACTGATCATCATCTGTATTCTGGCAAAGATGCCTGCGATACCGGCAATGCTTCTTGGAACGCTGGCCGGCATGATACAGGCGGCGATTCTGCAGCAGGCAGATATGGGAAGTATTTTGGAGTACGCGTATTCGGGCTATGTAAGCACCTCCGGCAATGAGATGATTGACACACTGCTGACGGCGGGAGGAATGGAAGGCATGTTAGAATCCATCTCCATTATATTGATCGCTATGGCCTTTGGGGGCATCATGAGAAAGACCAGGCAGATGGAAGCGCTGGTAAAGCCTTTGATTTCGAAAATTCGCTCCTGCGGTGGGCTGAACGCGCTGACGGTGATCTCCTGTATTTTCATGAATATCATTTTGCCGGATCAGTATCTGGGCATATCCATGCCTGGACAAATGTACGCAGAGACTTATGAGAAGCGGGGGATCAGCAAGGTGGAACTTGCGGCGCCCCTTCTTGGCGGAGGCGCGGTGACCTCGCCCCTGATCCCGTGGAATACTTGCGGGATCTACTGTATGACGATCCTTGGAGTTAGCCCAACAGCCTATGCGCCGTATGCGTTTTTCGGAATGATCCTGCCGGTCATTACAATTTTATTTGGGTTATTTAAGAAAGAAATGATCAATCAGCGTTCCCTTGAAAAAAAACGTCAGGCTATTTCATAAATACAAAAATATATACCAGGGAGGAAGCAGGCGATGAAAAAGGATTTTATCGACACAAATGATTTTACAAAGGAGGAACTTCTGGATATTGCCCAGCTGTCGCTGGCGATCAAAAAGGCGATCAATAATGGTTACTATCCGCCTCTTATGAAAAACAAAAATCTGGGGATGATCTTTCAGCAGTCATCCACAAGAACAAGAGTATCCTTTGAAACGGCTATGGCACAGATGGGCGGCCACGCGCAGTACCTTGGCCCAGGGATGATCCAGCTTGGCGGGCATGAGACCATCGGGGATACCGGAAAGGTTTTGTCAAAGCTGCTGGATGTCGTGATGGCAAGAGTGATTGAGCACAAGACGGTAGTGGAGCTTGCAGACGCGGCGTCGATTCCTGTGATCAACGGCATGTCGGACTACAACCATCCCACCCAGGAGATAGGTGATCTGTGTACGATCCTTGAGAATCTGCCAGCGGGCAAAAAGCTGGAGGACTGCAAAGTAGTATTCGTGGGCGACGGAACGCAGGTGTGCGCTTCTCTGGGCTTTATCTGCACAAAGATGGGAATGCATTTTGTCCACTATGGACCGAAGGACAACCAGCTGCTGGAAGTACATAAGAAGATCATGGAGGAAAACTGTAAAGTCTCAGGAGGCACCTGGGAGGTGACGGATGACCGGGAGTCTGTGCACGGCGCGGATTTTATTTACACGGATGTGTGGTATGGTCTGTATGAAAATGAAACGCCAAAGGAAATCCGCGTGAAGCAGTTTGAGGGTTATCAGGTGAACCGCGACCTGATGCAGCTTGGTAACATCGGCTGCAAATTCATGCATTGTCTTCCCTGTACCAGGGGCGAGGACGTCACGGACGAAGTGGCGGATTCCGCCGCTTCTCTGTGCTGGGAGGAGGCGGGCAACCGTCTGACAGCCATGAGGGGACTGCTGGTCTATTTCACCAGACATTTCAAGAAAGAGCCTACCGAACTGCAGATCGCCGCAGCGAAGGAGGAACTGGACAGTTTCCTTGCGGAGCGTATTGACAAATAATACTGCTGCACTTTCTCAAGAAATAAAACATCACACAAAGAAGAGACATAAAAATATAGAAAAACACATATTAATTATGCTTGACATATTTTGACCATTGTGTTAGAATACAGTCAAGCATAAATTTTATATTCTATTTTAAGTCCTCCGCAGTAAATGCGCTGGACTGTCCTATATCCTTACGAGTTTTCTATATCATTCTAAATTCGATTCATAAGTATAAAGCTGTTATATCGCCAGGAAAACCCATGCTGAAAATTGAATAAGGAGCAGAAATTTTCCGAAGGAAGATTATCTGCTTAGAAAGGAAATCTGGCAAGAAATATTAATAAGGAGGATGACAATGTTAGAACAGAGAGATTTGGAGAAGATGGAAGGACTGCTTTTGGAAAGCGAGGCAAGGCAGGATAAAAAGATGGAAACGCTGCTTTTAGAGAGCGAGGCAAGGCAGGACAAAAAGGTGGAAACGCTGCTTTTGGAGAGCGAGGCAAGGCAGGACAAAAAGGTGGAAGCGCTGCTTTTGGAGAGCGAGGCAAGGCAGGATAAAAAGGTGGAAGCGCTGCTTTTGGAGAGCGAGGCAAGGCAGGATAAAAAGGTGGAAGCGCTGCTTTTGGAGAGCGAGGCAAGGCAGGATAAAAAGATGGAAACGGTGCTTCGGGAAAGCGAGGCAAGGCAGGATAAAAAGATGGAAACGCTGCTTTTGGAGAGCGAGGCAAGGCAGGATAAAAAACAGGAAGCGTTGGAAATAGCTTTGACCGGAAAGATGGAAGATATGAGGGGATTTTTACTTAGTGAGATTGAAAAATCCCAGGATCTTGTGTTAAACGAGATAGCAGTAACACAAAACTATATTGAAAGGAATATGAATAAAAAGCTCGATAATATAATTCAAAGATTGGACACGATAGAGCAATTTTATCGATGCGATAAGCTGGACAGCGAAACGTTGTCGCTGGTTGTCAAAAATATGGATCAGCTGACAAAGCGGGTTGAGGCCAGATGATCTTTCTTCTGCACCTGACCTGTATGGCGATGCTGCTGGATCTGAAGTACCGAAAAATTCCAAACGGATTGGTGATAACCGGGGTTATCTGTGGATTATGTTATCAGATTTTTTGTTTTAAGTGGACAGGCTTCTGGAATTTTTTTGCAGGTATTTTATCTGTGGTGTTTTTGACCGGTGCACTGTATTATTTTCGTATGATTGGAGCAGGCGATATTAAACTGTTGGCAGTCATCGGAGGATTTCTTGGGCCAGTCGATGGTTTTCGGCTGACCATCTGCACTTTTCTTGTGGGTGGTGTGATTTCTGCTGCCTTAATGTTCAAAAGGCGGAATTTATTTTCCCGTCTGTTTTATCTCAAAATATACATTTACCAATATATTGAAACGAAGCAATGGAGCCCGTACCGTAAAATCGGATGTGAGGACGGATATCTATATTTTTCTGTACCCATATTTATCAGTTTGCTTTTGTATATCGCATATAGAGAACGTATTTTTCCGATATAGAGCAGGGCCAATTTCCACTAAAATTTATACAGCGCAGGAGGTGTTTTATATTGAAAAAGAGTATATTCGCAGTTTGTGACCTGGAGGAATCCTATGCCTGCAATCTGACGGAATACATGAATGAAAGAAAAAATGCGCCTTTTGAGGTACAGGCATTTACAAATCTCGAAAGCCTTGCAGCGTATGCGGGGGAACATCATATTGAGTTACTTCTGATCTCTACGGAGGCAATGTGTGAGGAGGTTCGGAAGTTGGATGTGGAGAGAATTATTATTTTATCCGACGGCGAAAAAATGGGAGATATTAATCCGGAGCCGTATGTTTATAAATACCAGTCATCGGACGGTCTTTTGGCGGAAGTAATGAATTTCTATGCAGAAGCGTCTCCGGCACTGCAGATGGTAAGTGCAGTTGCTTCTAAAACAATACTTCTCGGTGTTTATTCTCCTTTAGGCCGGGTTGGAAAGACTTCCTTTTCATTGACATTGGGGGAAATCCTGGGGAAAAAACAGAAAGTCTTATATCTGAATCTGGAAAACTACAGTGGTTTTGAAACTATATTTTCTCAAACCTATCACTCCGATCTTTCGGATTTAATTTATTTTGCCAGACAAAAGGAAGGAAATATGGTTTTTAAACTAAACGCAATGATAAAAACCTTTCATAATTTGGATTATATCCCGCCTGCTTTTTCTCCTGGAGATCTTCGCGAGATCCATTGCGAAGAATGGTTGGAATTTATACGGGGAATTGCAGTTTTTGGAGGATATGAGGTAGTGATCCTTGATATGGGAGATCAGATTGAGGAGTGGTTTCAAATCTTACGGGAGTGCAAAAGTATTTATATGCCGATTCTGGAAGATCCAATATCTACAGGAAAACTACTGCAGTTTGAAAAAATCCTGAGAGCTTTGGAGTTTCAGGATATAAAGGAAAAAATAAAAAAGCTGCGTCTTCCATGCTGGAACGAACCGGAAAAGGGGGCGGATCGGATGGAATGGCTGCTCCGGGGAGAACTGGGGTATTTTGTGCGAAAACTTGTGGCGGAAGAACAAAGGAAAAACGTTCTGCTTTTGGGGGAGGATGGCGATGAATGAAAGGAAATTTCAGAACTATCGCCGCAGACTACTGGAACGCCTGGAGAAATACCGGGAGATGACAGACACGGAAATTTACGATCTCATTGATCAGATACTGCTGGAGGATTGGTCTGAGTGCTATGTCCGATTATCAGAGAGGAGTGAACTGAAAAATGAACTTTTCAATTCTGTCCGGCGATTGGATATTTTACAGGAATTGGTGGATGATGACAGTGTCACGGAGATTATGGTAAACGGAACAGAGGGCATTTTTATTGAGCGTGGAGGAGGGCTCATACGCTGGGAAAAAAGTTTTTCTTCCCGGGAGAAACTGGAAGATATCGTTCAGCAAATTGTGGCAAAATGCAACCGCGTGGCCAATGAGGCGGTATCTATTGTAGACGCCCGGCTGGAAAATGGAGCGAGAGTCAATATTGTGATGGCTCCAGTGGCAGTGAATGGTCCTGTAATTACGATCCGGCGTTTTCCGGATCACCCGATTTCTATGGAACAACTGATCGAATGGAACGCTGTTTCCGCGGAGGCGGCGGACTTTCTAAAAAAACTGGTTCATGCCGGTTACAATATTTTTATTAGCGGCGGTACCGGGTCAGGAAAAACCACTTTCTTAAACGCACTTTCTAATTATATTCCAAAGGACGAGAGAATCATTACCATTGAAGATAATGCGGAGCTTCAGATTCAGGGCGTTAGAAATCTGGTACGCCTGGAAGCAAGGCGTGCCAATGAAGAGGGAGACAACGAGGTTACTATTCGGGATCTCATTAAGACCAGTTTGAGGATGCGCCCGGACAGGATTATCGTAGGGGAGGTTCGCGGGGATGAGACGATTGATATGCTGCAGAGCTTAAACACAGGACATGATGGTTCTTTAAGCACTGGGCATGGCAACAGCCCACGGGATATGCTATCCAGGCTGGAGACAATGGTGCTCATGGGAATGGAAATACCGGTGCAGGCTATCCGAAGACAGATTGCGTCAGGTATCGACCTGATGGTGCATTTGGGGAGAATGAGGGATAAAAGCCGAAAGGTGTTAGAAATCCTTGAAATTGAGGGATATGAGTATCAGACAGGGGATATCCTCACCCGGACGTTGTTTGAGTTTGAGGAGAAGGGAGAGGATGAGAGGGGAAGCATTCAGGGGTGCCTGGTGAAGAAGGCAGAACTGCAGAACAGGCAGAAACTGCAGCGAGCGGGAGTTTCATTGTAAAAAAGAAACATGGCAGTTTTCAAAGGCATAGAAAAACTGCGTCAGCAATGGCTGATGTTTTAAAAAGAGAAAGGGGGAAGACGAGGAAATGGATTACGGGGAATACCAAATGACAGGCAAAGAAAAGATTCGATACCTGTTGGTTTATCTGATCCTGGATGGGATCACCGCTTATCTGTTTTTTCACTCCTGGATTGCGGTTTTCATTTTATTCCCTGGCATTGTATTTTTTTTCAGGGACAGAAAAAAAGCAAAGACGGAGCAAAGAAAAGGGGAGATGCAGCAGCAGTTTCTCACGGGAATGCAATTGGTTCATACGTCCCTGCAGGCGGGATACGCCATTGAAAACGCGTTTAAAGAAGCCTTGAAAGAACTGCAGAAGGTTTATGAAGAAAACACGTTTATTGTCCGGGAATTTCAGTACATTGTAAATCAGATCGGGCTAAACCGTACGGTAGAGTCTTTATTAATGGAGCTGGGGCAGAGGAGTCATGTAGAAGATATCCGAAATTTCGCGGAAATTTTCTATACGGCAAAGAGAACAGGAGGAGACCTCATGGTCATTATTCAGAATACGCTTTCCTGCATCTGGCAAAAACAGGAGACCGGCCGGGAGATTGAGACATTGTTGTCCGGCAAGCAGATGGAGCAAACGATGATGAGCGTGATACCTTTGTTTATTCTGGCATATGTAGATCTGACATCCCCGGGTTTCTTGGATGCCATGTATCACAATGTAACGGGTGCCGTGATCATGGCGCTGTGTTTATGTGTCTATCTGCTGGCGTATTTTTGGGGCAGAAAGATTATGCACATCAGAATATAAAGGAGGAAATATATGAAACTGCCAAAAAACCCTTTTCTGAAATTTGGAGAGTTTCTGGTAAAAAAAACCCGGCTGGATCAGCCGGGTCATGGAAATCGGAAACTTTGTCAGGAAATAAATCTGCTTTCGGCAGGAAAAAAAGATGCCGTGGGGCATTACTACGCCGAAAAGATAGCAGATACGCTGTTAATCTTAACCGTTATGTCTGCTGTTTCACTGCTGGTTTTCCTGACGTCAGACCGTGGAAGCCGTATTGTGGAAGACCAGCGGATAACACGGCCGGGATATGGGGCGGGAGACAGAGAAGAGGAATTGGAGGTTTTTGCAGAGGGAGAATCGGAGATAGAACAGATTACAGTGACGGTGCAGGGACAAAAATATACCGATCAGCAGGTTGAGGAGTTGTTAAATAAAGCCAGACAGAATCTGGAGGTCAATCTGACAGGTGAGAATGTTTCTCTGGATGAGGTGCGGCAAAGTCTGACCTTTCCGGCGAGCCTGGAGAACGGGGCAGTGAAGGTGAGCTGGATGACAATGCCATACGGGATCATACATGATGATGGAACGATCACTGGCGGGTTGGAAGAAACAGGTACTGTAGTGGAGATCCAGGCTACGCTCAGTTGTCAGGGAAAAGAACTGGTTTACGAAACTGCAGCCTGCGTCTATCCGCCGCTGCTGACAGAGCAGGAGAAATGGTGGCAGGCGGTTCGAGATGCCGCGCAGCAGGCTGACCAGGAGACCGTAAATGAGGAAAGCATGAATCTTCCCCGGATAGTAAACGGAAGAAACCTTATTTGGCTGCTGCCATCATCGGATCTTACATCCCTGTTTCTATTTCTTACGATATTCATACCCTTCTGTGTGTTTCTCCAGAAAGATCAGAAAATACATCAAAAAGCCAAAGAACGGAAGCTTCAGCTGGCAATGGATTATCCGGAGCTGATGTGGAAAATGACAATGCTATTGGGGGCAGGATTGACAATACGCGGTGCATTTTCCAGGATTGCGGCAGAGTATAAGAAAGAAAACAACGGAGAAATCCATTATGCTTATGAGGAGATGCTTTGCACCTGCTATGAAATGAAAAGCGGTGTGGCAGAAGGAACGGCCTATGAAAATTTCGGCAGGAGATGTCAGCTGCCCAATTATATTAAGATGGGTTCCCTGCTGTCACAGAACTTAAAAAAAGGCTCCAAAGGACTGGTATCCTTACTGGAAAAGGAAGCGCTCTCTTCCATGGAGGAGCGGAAAAATACGGCCAGGAAACTGGGAGAGCAGGCAGGAACGAAACTATTGTTTCCGATGCTGCTGCTGTTTGGTGTTGTGCTGATCATTTTAATCGTTCCGGCTTTTCTGTCGTTTTAATCCAAAAGGAAGGAGGACGAGTATGCAGCATATCAAGGCATTTCTAAGAGAAGAAGACGGAGTGGGCGTGGTGGAGATCATCCTGATTCTGGTGGTTCTTATCTCTCTGGTCGTTATCTTTAAAAAGCAGCTCACCAGTTTGGTGAACAGCATACTCACCAAAATCACAAGTCAGAGCAATGGTATCTGACGCCGGTCATACCAGTTATCGAAAAGAGTAAAGATCAGAAAACAATTTTTTGGAGAAAGGGAGGATCATTTATGGGCAGATACAGGGCGAAGGGAGTAATCACCGTATTTTTCAGTTTAACCAGCGTTTTAATACTATCACTTATCTGTACGACCCTGGAATCTGCCCGTATTCAGGGAGCCAGGGCACAGATCGCCAATATTGCCGATATGGGGAACTACTCTGTATTTGGGGAATACGAGAAAAAGCTGCTGGAAAATTATGAGGTTTTCGCAGTGGATGGGTCTTACGGAACCGGCGATTTCTCCGTTGAGAGGGTAAATGACAAATTTAAGTCTTATCTGCAAAGGAATGCGTCTCCCAAGGACGCTATGCCGGGCGGGCTGTGTTTTGATCCCTGGAATCTATCTTTAGACGAAAGTAGTATTCAAGAATACGCGCTGCTGTCAGATCGCGGGGGTGAAGTTTTTTATCAGCAGGCCGTAGCCTATATGAAAAAGACCATTGTCTTTGCCGGAGTCGAACGACTATACCAATACTATCACGATGCAGTGAACATGAAAACCCGGCAGGAGGAATATGAGAGGAATAAAAGTTCTTCCGATCAGGAAATGGAAGAGCTGGAAAAACAGGAAAAAGAAAAGAAGAAAGAGTTGAAAGAGCAGTCAAAAGCAAAGGCGTCGAATCCTCTGAAAATGATAAAAAAACTTGCCAGAAAGAGTCTTTTGGAGCTGGTATGTCCGGGAATGGATGTTTCTGACAAAAAAGTGTCGGGAAAGGAACTTTGTTCAAAACGATCAAAGAACAAGGGAACTATGAAACTGGATGGCGGGTACAGCGGTCTTACCAGTGACCTTCTGTTCCGGGAGTATCTTCTGGATCACTTTCCAAACTATCTGAGTAAAGAGAAAGAAGGAAAACTGGATTATCAGATAGAATATCTGATCGGAGGAAAAAAGTCGGATAAAGAAAATTTGATATGGGTCGTCAGACGGCTGCTCCTTCTTAGGGAGGGTATGAATTATCTATATTGCGCGCATGATGGGGAGATGAATGCCGCGGCGGAAAGCCTGGCAGCGCTGCTGACAGGATGGACAGGCTTACCGGTGCTGGTGACGGCAATGAAACATGCGCTGCTGCTTGGATGGGCTTATGGAGAAAGCCTCATGGATGTGAGGATATTGCTTGGCGGAGGAAAAGTACCTCTGGCGAAAACCCCGGAAAGCTGGGTAGTGACGCTGGATAATCTTGGAAGGTTGGATGCACTGCTAAAAAACGGAGGGGATAGCCATAAAGAGGGAAACTCCTATTTCGATTATCTCAGAATCCTTCTTAATCTGCAGTCCGTTTCGGACCAGACGAAGCGATCTTTGGATATGGTCGAATTAAATCTGCAAAGCATTGCGGGGCTGTCGAATTTTCGGGTGGATCACTGTATCGTAGGCATCCGGGAAAAAACAGAATGGACCATTCGGCCGATCTTTATGCGCGTATCTGCGGCATTTTTGGGGGCATCACAGTCCGATATATGCGTAACGGCAGACAGTGGATTTGCGTATCATTAAACGGTTATAGGAAAGCGGGGTGAAAAAGGATGCTCTTCCGATGTCGTTCTATCATCATTCAAGTCAAAACAATTCTAAAAAAATGTCTAAGAAAGGAAACGTTCTCTCCAGATTACAGAAATGATGTACAATTTCTCCCTCCCATTAATGCGTATCAGGGCAGACGAAGAGCATTCTTTTTTGCCTCGCTTAGAGCCGGTCTGACTGTAGAAGCGGCGGTTGTACTGCCAATTTTTTTCCTGGGTATGGCAATAGTTCTTCAGATGGGAAATGTGATGGATACCGCTGTCAGATTTGGCAGTGCGATTTGCGAAACCAGTGAGGAGATTGCTCTTGCGGCGTATGTTTTGGAGTATGGACAGGCCAGCCCTATCCTGCGATCCGGACTTTCAGCGGCTTATGCCCAGGAGAAGGTAATGGCAAAGGCAGGCGATACCGGCGCAGTCAAAAATGCGAGTTTTCTTTTTTCTGCTTTTCTGGAAGAGGAGGATGTGATCGACCTGGTAATGACCTATCAGATGAAGCCTGTGTTTGGCGGTATTACAATACCGGGCGTTTTCTTTTTGCAGAGGGGAAGTGTCCGGGGATGGACCGGACGATCAGGTTCCGGAGGAAGCGCCGAGGCCTCTTCGGGAAAAACGAAAGGACAGACGGTTTATGTGACAGATCAGGGGAGTGTTTATCATATGGATGCTAATTGCAGTCACATTAGACTATCCATTCAGTTGGTGGAAACGGATTCTGTCCGTACACTGCGCAATTCTAATGGGGAGAAGTACCACGCCTGTGAGAAGTGCGGAAAAAATGCCGGCGGGCAGGTCTATATTACAGAAGACGGCAACCGATATCATTCATCCCTGGAATGCAGCGGATTAAAACGGAGTGTGCATGAAGTTTCAATAGATGATGTCGGCAGCCTGAGAGCCTGTTCAAGGTGCGCAGGGATGCATTAATCCGTGTCGCCCTCATATATACCGGAGGCTTCATTACCTGTGTAGAATAAGAAAAATAATTCAGGGGAGATGTTATGTTCGATCTCATTACCATAATTTATCTGGGTATCAGCGCTTTCTCCGATTTCCGGAGAAAGCAAATATGGTGGCCGATGGCTGTTCTGTTTATGATACTGTCGATTTCACTGCATTTTGTAATGAAAGATATGCAACTGTGGGATATGCTGGCGGGTATCGGTCTGGGATTGGTCCTTCTGGTATTGTCCTGGGTGACAAGAGAGGCTCTTGGCTACGGAGATGGATTGACAGTGGCTGCCTGCGGAGCCTCACTGGGATTTATCATGGAACTGAGGATACTGTTCCTGGCTGTGATTTTTGCAGCTGTTTGGTCAGGGATCCTGTTAGTATTTCGAAAAGCAGGGAGAAAGGATAGCTTTCCGTTTGTTCCATTTCTGCTGGCAGCACAGATATGCATTGCTGTGCTTGATTGCTGAAATAAAGAGGAGAATGATCTGGCATGGGAAGGGAGATGAAAGAAATATGCCAGAAAAGGCAAAGAGAAAAAGAATGGCGAAAGGCAGTTTTACTGTGGAGGCGGCGCTTCTTATGACAGTTTTGCTGCCGGTTATAGTATCGTTGATCTATACGGCCTTTTTTTTGCATGATAGGACGCTGCTGCAGGGAGCTGCCTGCGAGGTGGCGGCTATGGGAAGCAATCTGTCTGAGGAAAAAGATATTGACCAGATACTTGAGAAGATAAAAAATCAGGTGATGTCAGCGAGACTGCTGGGAACAAAAGACAAAGCAGCCACTGTCAACCGAAGCAAGGACCGCATTGAAGTTTCTTATCAGGGGACATTTTCCATACCAGGACTGATAGCGAAGCTGTCCGGCAGGGATTCTTTGAAGATTAACAGATCATGGCAGAGGGAATTGTATAATCCGGCAGATATCATACGAAAGATACGCGGTTTGAAATATATGATGGATACGATCAAGGGGTGAGTATTTGGAAGTCAGTTATCAGAGAAACTTAAACCATAACTATATGATCATAAATAATATCGGCTTGACCGGAAGGGAATATACGGTTCGGATGATAGAGAAAAATGAGATCCCGGGGATGTTGAGTTTTCAGGCAAGGAAAATCAACGGGGATACCTGTCTTTACTATGAGATCACTTCCAAACAGCCGTTGGCCCGGTTGTTCGAAACGTGCAGTATGAAAAGCAGGGATATTGAGCAGCTTTTGACAGGGATCAAGGGTGCCTTGGATGGCGCGCGGCAGTATCTTCTGGAGAGCAGGGACATTCTGCTTGATCCGGAATATATCTATATGGAAATAGAGACCAGACAGTTTCGGTTCTGTTATGTGCCCGGGTTGAAGGAAAACGGAATATCAGTCCTAACAGAATTTATTCTAAAAAAATTAGATCATGGTGACCGCAGAGCGGTAGATTTGGGATACGAACTGTATGGACAAGCAGAGCAGGATAATTTCAGTTTGCAGGAAACACTAAGACGTTTGATGAATTCTTGCCGGGATACATCGGCTGCTTCAGAATCATCACAACAGGAAACGGTTCAAAAAGAGGTCATTTGGATCGACAGGACGCAGGAGGCATTTGAGAAAGAACCGAAAAAAAAGATATATTCCGGACAGCAAAGATGTGATGACCGGCCTGAATCAAAAAAACTCCAGGCAAAGAAATGGCGGAATCTGATGCTGTGCGGATTGGCAGCTGCAGCGTTAGCGGCCCTTTTTGGTTTGACTGTCTGGCTGCTGGGGCTGGATCTGACGCAGACGGGAGGACTCGCGTTTTTACTTCTGGCACTTCTTTGGATCGTTTATACGGTGGTTTCGGGGAAACGGGAAAAAAGAAAGAAACGATGGCAGGATGATGACATAGAGGAGGATGAGGAAGCCTTTATGGACGCGTTGATGTCGGAACTGTATGAAGATAATGAAACAGAAAACTCATTCTATGAAAAAACTTCGCAGGAGATAACAGACAGCCTGAATAAGACGATGCATCAGGAAGAATTTTGCGGGGAGACCCGGTGCCTGACATCTGCGGAATATGAAATGCCGCTTCGCCTTGTCAGTCTGGAACCGGAACGGTATCCGGACATTATGATGAGCAAGGGGCAGGCGGTCATCGGGAAAAAACGTGATCTGGTAGATATATGTCTGGAATCAGATACCGTCAGCAGAATCCATGCAATGTTGGAAAAAAAGGGAGAGGATTATTTTATAACGGATAGGAATTCCATGAACGGAACATTTTTAAACGGCGAGAGATTGCGGCCAAATGAACGGAGGCGCATTCTGGAGGGCGACAGGGTCAGCTTTGCAGCGCATCATTATAAGAGAGAAAAACGGCAGATGTACTTATAAACAAAATACGAATTTTCATTTACATATTAACTGATTTCAGATATAATAATTGCAGTGCAATGAATATTCTGAAAGGATGTGAGGAAAGTGTGTGAAGGCATGAATGAAAAAGAATTGCGTGATCAGGTAATAACCGCGTATGTAAATTTGCAGCGTGTTAAGATGGCAGAGGACAGAGATGCTGAAATCGCATATCAGGAACGGATATTGAAAGCCAGAATGCAGTCTCTCGATATTCCGACAGAGGCACTGGAATGGAATTGAAGGAGAGTGGTACAGCATGATCCGTATAGCAAATGAAAACGATATTCCGGGAGTTGCCGAGATTTATGACCATATCCTGACGGAAGAGGAAGCTGGAAGAGCGCACATTGGCTGGGTAAGAGGAATTTATCCGACAGAGGATACTGCCAGAGCGGCATTGAAGCAGAATGAATTATATGTGGAAGAGGAGGATGGCCGCATTGTAGCGGCGGCAAAGATCAATCGGGAACAGGTGCCGGAGTATGCCAATGCAGACTGGGAATTCGACGCCCCGGATGACGAAATTATGGTTCTGCACACACTGGTAGTGGATCCCCTGGCATCAGGCAGGGGATACGGGAAGCGGTTTGTAAACTTCTATGAGGAATTTGCCAGACAGAAGGGGTGCCGTTTTCTGCGCATGGACACAAACCAGATCAATACTGTGGCAAGAAAACTTTACAACAAACTGGGATACAAAGAAGTGGGGATCGTTCCCTGTAAGTTTAACGGAATAGAGGATGTGCAGCTGGTCTGCCTGGAAAAGAAATTATAGATGGTTCGGATGGGATGATGAATGGGAGAACTCATTGATTTTTTAAAAAGCCGCAAAAAGATGAATCTTCTGATGGTGACGGTGAACATAGTAATATTCCTTGCTTTTAGCGTGATGGGGGATACGCAGGATGGCTATTTCATGTTAGATCACGGAGCATGCTTTTCGCCGTATGTCCAGAATGGAGAGTACTACCGCCTGTTTACCAGTATGTTCCTGCATTTTGGAGTCTACCATTTGGTCAACAATATGATCTGCCTGATATTCCTTGGGGATCAGCTGGAAGCGGTGGTGGGACCGGTAAAGTACCTTTTGATTTATATAGTAGGAGGATTGGCGGGAAATATCCTGTCGGTTGCCCTGGAGGTGAGGGCGGGAGAAGCTGCCATATCTGCCGGAGCGTCTGGCGCTATTTTTGCTGTGATAGGAGCGTTGCTCTACATTGTAATACGCAACAGAGGAAGACTGGGGGAACTTAGCGGGCGAAGGCTGGCTATTATGACGATATTGTCGGTCTGGCAGGGATTTATAGATACCGGAACAGACAATGCGGCCCACATTGGGGGGCTGATCGGAGGCTTTATCCTGGCAGTATTGCTATACAGAAAAAAGAAAGAGAAATATAGAAAGGAACAAATATTATGAGAGACGACAACTGTATTTTCTGCAAAATTGCGAACGGGGAAATTCCTACCACTACACTTTATGA
>CADCMM010000038.1:0-1637 GCA_902802515.1 uncultured Lachnospiraceae bacterium | reverse complement strand
TGGCAGCGAAAGCATTTGTTCTGGCGAAAAAAATGGCAAAGAAACTGTCCGATGGACTGAAGAGCGACGGGCTTAATATTGTCCAGAATAATGGGGAACCTGCAGGACAGACGGTGTTCCATTTCCATATGCATCTGATCCCCAGATACAAAGGAGATAAAGACAGTGTACGGCTGACCTGGGACCAGGGAACGCTGACGGAAGAAAACAAGCAGGAGATCCTGGAAATTTTTAAATGACCTTATGGACAGAATTGCTGTTTGCAAACTAGGGGCTGTCGCATCAAATGTCACTTGCTATTTCGCTAAGGGACGTTGGTGCGACAGCCTTTTTGCGCGCAGGATCGCGTGAGGGAACGAGCCGTTTGTGCATGGGTGTGACAGGTGCCAGAAAAGCTGGATGATTTCCAGAATATGAAGTATAATGAGAGTGAAAAGTGGGGCGAAGCAAAAGAAGCTTATCGGGATGTAAACTGGCAGAAAGAGGCTCTGGAAAAACATTCTTCAGGAGAAATGCATTCTTCTCCTTTCCAGGGGAAGCCAAACAGTGTGTTTGATAATTTCAGGAATGGTGAACTGGTTCAGAGAAGATTTTATGGAAAGACTGGAAACCGCGACTTGATATCCATATGACAGATCACGGCAATCCTAAAGAGCATCCAGTTGTTCCTCATTATCATGATTGGCACGAAATCGGGAATGAAAATGTGGAGAGAGACTCGTCACATGATCATTCCCCAAAGTTAGGGCACAAAATAGCGAATTCGGACATCTTGTAAGGAAGGAGGACATATGCACAATTTGTATAAATTAAAAAGTTTGGATGAACTGATGGGGCAAATTGAGATGGGCATGGACATTGAGTTTCAGATTTACGATGTAAGATATAATATATCGTGGAGAGACGATAAGCCTTTTATCTGTAAATGTCCTGATGGAGATGCAGTTTTTTATGATACTCCCAAGTTGATGTTCGAACAGTATCAGATAAATGGAAAAGTGTTGCAAGATATTTGGCAGGATTTTGAAATTATATTTATGTAAAGTCAACTTAATTTAGAGTGACAGGCACCAGTTTACATCCAAACGCCGCAGCGAAGAGGAGTGCGCATCCTTGCGGAGCTAAATATGTCGAAGACATATTTAGAACCCGCCATGGCAAGATTTGCGCAGAAAGATATCGAGAGGGGCGAGCTTACGGATACGATCTCCCAGAATCGGTATCTGTACGCCGCCAATGACCCGGTGAACTATACCGATCCCAGCGGGGAATTTAAACTTACAATAATAAATCCATTAAAAACGATTGGCAACGGTATCAGAAATAAGTTACCCGACCCGCTAAAAAGCGTGTATGATTATGGAGCTAAGTTTGTGTCAACGCTTACTGCGCCGGTGAAACAGTTGGCAGATACCGTGGTGGCTACTGGAGAACTCATATCAAGCGTGTACCATAAAAATAAAATGGAAGCAGGAAACCAGCAGGATTATGTGGTCCTGAATACCATAATAGAAACCCTTGGGATCTGGGATAAAGTAAATTCCGGGGATATGAAGAACGCACCTTTACAGGAACGGCTGAAGTATGCCTGCGGAATTTCGGACGAGGAGTATCAAAAGGCGAGGAAATATTATCAG
>CADCMM010000037.1 GCA_902802515.1 uncultured Lachnospiraceae bacterium | reverse complement strand
GCCGGAGAGTCATTATCCCGGACGATACCGGAATTGACCGTATCCCCTTCCACAATATAGGATGCACCCGCCCGTTCATACTTGATGAGGGAATAACCGGCCGGTATCTCTGAAGATCGCTCTTCCACCTTAAACTTTGTACCGATCAGCAGATCACGCACCTCGACGCTGTATCCAGCCGGAATCCTGGAGATCGCGCCGCTTGAGGAGGCCTGAAACGTGACCGATGTTTTCTGCTCTGCCGGAATCTGTCCGTAGTCTTTTACCCCAATGGATACGAACCTTTGCGTCGCTGCATCCCATCTGCAGTAATTACCGGCTGAATCTTTTACATGGTAATCCTGCATATCGGCCAGCGTGAGTTCTGTGGCATTCTCATTGTCCAGATACAGACGGAAACTAAACCCGGTAGGATCGTCTTTGATTTCTGTATCTTCTGCATCATACAATCTCTTCGTAATCGTCAGGGTTCGCGCGGCATTTTCGCTGACATGATTGACAAAGGCAACCCTCTGACGATCCGCAATTGTGGCAGGTGCAGTCTCATAATCCATTCGATTTTCCCCCGCAGCCTGACCGGTAAGCCGGACATCATTCGCATAGACCTCATCGTAAACCTGCGTGTTTACCCCGCATTCCACGATCTTATACTGGATCGTGTTATCCGGCACATTGATGACGACTGTCTGGCTGGGGTTCAGAAAAAACACATTTTTGTATTCCCTTCCGCCCACAGGGGTATATTTCTCCATAAATTTGACCGGGATACTTGTATTCTGATAAGTAACATTGATCTGGTCGTTCGTTTCATTCTTTTCGCCAAGCAGATGAAATTCTTCATTGTCTGGCAGCTGATAATAAATCTGATATGCATATTCCGCCAGTTTATAGTCCTGCTTCTCTGTGCCCGAAATCTGTTTGTTCAAAATTACCTGCCCTGGTTTAACAGAAGAGAGATTAAACCGCATATGGAGATTCGACGCGCCTGCGCCGCGCTCCATATAGAAAATCTTCATGGTATGGGTGGTGTAATCTTTAAACACATACTGTCCGTTTTCGTTCTTTTCAAAAATACCGTTGAGGTAATTGTTTACCTCCTCGGTCGTCGCACCCCGATTACGTTTCTCGTAATTCTCCTTAAAAATTTTATAAAGCGTTGTCGGATTGCCGTTTACATTGACCTCACCCGTCCTGTAGTTGACCGAACCCGGCAGAGCACTGTGGATACCGCCCAGGTCAATCACCAGTTCGCCGTCCACATAGAGCCAAAAATCGTCATCACCGGTAAATTCGTAAATGACGTCGTGCCCCCAGGCATCCAGTCCGCTGGGCGTCTGAACGAATCCTGCCTCGATTTCCACACCGAAATAGTAGTTCGGTTTTGAAACGAGGTACATCTGCTCATATTTTCTCGGATCTGCATCAGAAAGTTCATTCAATATTGCATCATAGAGATTCTGTCCGTTAACAGATGCAAAACGGCCCGCCTCCAGATCATCGAAGGGGAAAAACTGCCCGTGTTTGAGAGAACTCTTGTCTGACAGATCCGTCGTGCCGAGCTGTTTATAAACCCTGAAATTGCCATCCTCCTGAAGAGTGGCAAAGTTCTGAGTGCTGTCAAATTCGTAATAACCACTGCCGCTGTAGGTGGATTCGATAAATAGATGGTTGACTTCCCTTGCATTCTGAAACAACTCAGACAGGGATCCGCCTTTGGCCTTCGGATAACCGTTTTCTTTTAAATCGGTGGACAAAAGATCCGGCACGGTGGTTTTTACCGCTCCGCCTTCGGAGCTGCCTAAAAAATTGTTCTGAAGATTGTTATCACTCCCGAAGTCCACCAGCTTCATTGTGACGCCGTACTGCGTATGATCAACGGTTGGAACCGCAAGCAGGGTATCGTCATCCGTCATATCCTCAACGATAGCAAAATAGAAATCATCTGCTTGCGCATACGGACATGAAATGATTTGTCCGTCCTCCGCTTTCAGCCCCGCATAGGCGTAATAGGGATCATCCCACGCCAGTATGGTAGTGTAGTAGTCATTGTGGCGGCGGCCATTCAGATTAATCCCAATGGGATCATCCGACAGAAACTGACCATTTTCTATCTGCGGCGCAATGAATTTCCGCGCATACTGGTTATATAATTCATAGTAGTAATTCGGTTTCCCTGTTCCATCCTCGTAATACTCGACAAAATTCCAGAGCAAGGTGTTCACGGCCGCTCCCAGCCACTGTATGTGGTCACCGTTTTCGTAACAGCGGACAAGACTTCCATCGTGATCAATGGCATAGAATTCATATTTCTTCGTTTCTTCATTCCATACACGGGTGTATACAATGATCCTTGAGCCGTTCGTCACTTTTTCCGTATCCGAAACGCTGACCTTTCTGGCGGAATAAGGAATAAAATAATCCGAGGTGAGCTCGGATTGCTCCACCAAATTCAGCCACGCCCCATCTTCCGCGTTGGTTCCCGCTGTAAATCCGCTCTCCGTAAGTCCACTGAATGTAACTGCGCTAAGGCCCGATTCAATGCAGATCATGCCTTCCTGACCGCCGGTTCCAGGTTCCACCGTGATCAAAGCCGGGGTGTCGGACAGGTAGACTCCATTGGCATCAAGCTTCAGATACTTTATGCTTCCGCCAACATTAGCAGAAAGATAATACTGATCCCCCTGAACCCAGGTAAAGGTCCACATCGTGGCGTCGGTATCTTTTGGAACAAACAGTTTCTGCTGCCGGTCTTCCTTCTGTTCCATGACATTCAAAGCAAGTGCCTCCAGAGCATTGTTTCCCAGCGGGTTTGCCTGCAAAGCCTTGCCCGTAACGCCTCCGCTGTAGCCCATAATTCCGTAGTTTTTTCCATCTAACATATAGGGATCGCCGTCCGGAATGGGGGAATACCAGAGATTGAGTTTGGCATTATTGTCCGTTTTGCCGTTATCATATATTGCAAAACCGTTTCCGTTTTCCCCGCCTTGCATATTCCAGTACTTGTCACCGTTACTGATCAAAAACACACCAGAGGTGTTATCGGTTTCAATCGTAAATACAGTCTTATCTCCCTCATTTGCTGTCAAGCTCAAGCTATTGGATGAATTTTTGCTGATTACATACTTCTTCTGTCCTTCCGTGTTATAACAATAGGCATAGAACTGATCCTTACTCCCATCGACCGGTTCAAAATAGTACGGGGAGGCCTCAACGGTCGGATAGTTCCTTTTCGGCTTTGTCTTTCTTATACCGGTTCGGGTGTCATTCACCTTGTAAGTTTCATTTGTGAAATAGTAGCCGCTCGTATGACCTACATAGAGTCCACGGCTTCCCAGTTCAGCAAGCTCCTCCATCGTTGTCAGCTTCATCCAGTTATTCCCGGCTTTATTCGGACCGGTCACAATGGCATAGGCGGAAAAACCGTCTGTACTGAACGAAACCGTGTTTCCGTCTGTGACGGCTTCCAGTTCTTCCGGCTCCTCGCCAAAATGTACGACCGAATACGGTTCCGAAAAAGTCTCCTCTATCGTCAGCAATTCTACCGTCACATACACGGTTGTCTGCGGCTGATAGTGCATCGACGGATCGTTCTTATCCACGATAGAAATATCCAACAGCTTTGCATAAGTCAGCGCAATGGAATCCATTCCAAGCACTTTTGCCGTTTTCTGAACATATTCCAGGTATCTTTCGCTATCGTCTGAAATCTCTTCTGTTTCGATCACGGCATCCGCAGGAATCCCGGCGTTGGCATCACATGTGACCGTCACCTTATAGGTCTGTCCGTCTGAGTCCGTAAGAATCCTCTCCAGCTTTACCTGCTGCACCACATACACCGAAAATCCGGTGGCGTCAAAGCGGATCTTTCCATCCTCTACCGTAAACTCTGTGATTTTCTCAGCGGTCCCATCATCTTTCACATGCCAGAGTTCCAATTCACCCCCTGCAGCAATCGCCGGATCACTGATCTCCATGGCGATCGGATGATCTTCGTCAGGCTGATACTCCTCCACTCCATCTACAATGCTGATGTCATATGCAGCCAGTGTAACGGTTTCCTCTCCAAAGTCTGCGTATTCCACCGTCACATCCGCAATCTCTGCCTCTGACGCTATCGGCATCATTCCACTTAGACTGACATTTTCCACTTCCACATTCTTTCTTCGAAGACCGGTATCTTTCACTACAGCAAAACCATCCGCCCCGCCCAATTCAAACGCCAGGTCTTTGCCTTCTATATCTTCCGCGAGAATACTTCCCAGCTTACCTTTGACAATTTCGTAAACGGACACGGTTTCCATCGGAGCGAGTTTGCTTACGGTATCAATATGGATCTTGATCTGCAATTTTATCCGGTCTTGTGCAGAAACACTCTCCACCGTATATGCACCGAGCGCCTCCAGCCCCTCCTCTGTATCAATCGAAACCTCTGTCAGAGAAGGTGTAAGGGTATCGTCAATTCCCAGAATGAAGATACTAATATCTTTCTTATCCCATGCATGAAAGATCATTCCGGCAGGAATGATCCCTTCAGGATCCGTGCTCTCAGACTCAGGTTCTTCGCAAGCATCCATTTCTTCGATCAGATCCTCCAGTTCCATCCGATCCGGATCATCCTCAGCTAATACTTCATCCTCCGCTCCGGTTTCTGTTAGCTCCTCTTCCAGCGGTATATTTTGCGCAGTTTCTATTATTGGTTCTTCTGAAAATTCGTTTTCTATAATACTCTCATCATCAAGTGCTGTTAAATCCTGCTCTGTTTCGGCATATACCTGCACAGCACAAAAAGCCGGTCCCAGATTGCCGGTTAATAAAATAACGATAAGAATACAAGCTGTCAGATTGTCAAAAATTTTATGATGTTTGTTCAATTACACTAACTCCCCTATATCACACACCGGTTCTGTTTCACGCATCCAGATACCGAAGGTTATCAAATTCTTTCCTGATATCACATCGTGCATTCTGTACATATATTATAATAATTTAAGCGTTCAAAATCATCTCAAGTCGGTGTTTTTTTTATAAATTTTTGTTTTTTTTTCAGTACAATCAAAAAAAACCACCAGAAATGAATAGTGATTTCAACAAAATAGACGTCCATCTCTGAACGTCTGCTGCTCGGAAGGCCTGTCTTCCCATATTCTTTTTTCACAGGTACAGCCATTGACTTTCTTCCAATTCTTCTGATTTTCTTGCGCTAGCTATACCCTCCATGTCCCGGGTCGAGGATGATAAGACCCCTTTGTCCCTGTATCTTTGTTTCCGTCTGATCTGATTCTGTCAGCGCTGTCTTTGAGGCTCCCGTCTTTGCCGCAGGCGCCTGATCCGCCCCGGCGCCGGGCGGCTCACGGAAGGCAATACGCGGCATAAAATATGCAAGTATCAGGATTGTAAGGGCCATACAGGTTTTTATGAACGCCCATAGCTTCTTTTCATCCATACGGAAAACTCTCCCGCGCAAATAGTTAGTTTATCTTATGCGCAGACCGGGGAAGATAGAACGTCCATACTTCTTAGAAAGACTTGGCATCTTTCCCAAAAACTAGATCTATGATCCGCTCCGTGGCATGTCCGTCACAGGCGCTCATAAATTTATTTTTAAAATCAATCACTTCCTGATTATCAAATCGCTCCTCCAAATGCAGGATATAGTCGATCATCTCTTCATTTGTTTGACAGACCGGGCCTGGAGTCAGCTCATCATAAGGATAGTAGAAGCCTCTCCAGTCAAAATACTCTTCCAGATCGTAGGCGTAAAACAGCATCGGCCGTTCAAACAGGGAGTACTCAAAAATTACCGAAGAGTAATCCGAGATGCAGACGTCGCTGACACAAAGAAGATCCTCGATGGACATAGTCTTTGTAGCGTCATAGGCAAAGGTTCCCTGCAATTTCTCCGGTATCGGCGGTAGTTCCCGCACCAGCGGATGGTGTTTCATAATCACCACATAGTCCTCTCCCAGCGCCTGGTAAAATGCCTCCGGGTCGAAACAGTCCGGAGTCTTCGCCCTGGCTACTCTGCCCCGGAAAGTAGGCGCGTACAGGATCACCTTCTTGCCTCTGGCCGCCGGAAATTTTTTGTAGAGATGTTCAAAGGCGGTTTCTATCGTCTCTGACTGGAAAAACACATCTGTGCGGCTGGTTCCCACAGGTTTGATCTTTTCTTCCTGCCCTTTCAGATTCATGGCCTCCGCATATGCCCAGATAATTTCGGGGCTGCTGACCGTGACATAAGTCAGATTGCGGTACATTGGATGCCGCTCCTGCTGTTTTCTGTCAAACCCAAACAGCAGGTCGGCCGTACTCAGACCGAATTTTTTGAACGCACCGCAGGCATGCCAGAGCTGCGTCACTACTGTCTCCGGACGCAGATCAACGCAGCTTACCGCCTCGGAAGCGTCGCTGAGGAAAACGTATTTCGCGGTAGCCATATCTGCCACCAGTTTTTGACAGCGTTTCCGGTATTCCTTTCTTGATATGGAGCCGTTGTTGATCAGATGAAGGTGGATATCGTAGTCGTACTCTTCTTTGAGTTTGCGGTAAAGCTCCTCCATGCTGTTCATCAGCTTATTGTAACGCAGTTCTACAAAGATTACTTTTCTTTCATCAATGGGGTCATTTCTGTGGGCATTATAGGCCTTTGGCAAGGTCTGAAACAACAGCTTGTCCCGGCGCTTGTTGCCTGCAAATTTTCTCAGCGCCTTCACCGGAGGTATCTTGCGCAGTTTCCAGTAAAGCGGCCGCAGAGGCGTCTTCTTCAGTAATTCCTTTCCTTTGCTCATGGCAGGCTGATCCTTTCCTTTTTTGTCAAATTTAAATAGGCAGTTGCGAAACTCCTGTTGTAATCTTCTATACCTTAAGTCTTCAGTGCTTCCAGCAAACGCTCTGTTGCGTGTCCATCGCAGGCGCTCATAAATTTATCCCTGAACCGGCACACCTGATCCGCATCAAACCATTCCTCCAGATGCTGCAGGCGTTGGATGACTTCTTCCGTCGTTTTCACAATGGGACCGGGCGTCATCTCCTCATACGGGTAATAAAAACCTCTGTCGTCATAATACTCTTCCAGGTCATATGCCAGAAAGATCATGGGGCGCTCCATCAGGGAATACTCAAAGATCAGAGAGGAGTAATCCGAAATACAGATGTCGCTCACCATCAATAAGGAGGCAATATCCATCTGTTCCGTCACATCCGTCACATACCCGGCGCAGGTATCCGGCATGATCGGTCTTCTCTTTACCAGCGGATGGTATTTGCATAAAATTATATAATCCTCTCCCAACGCTCCATGAAGCTGTTCAAAATCCAGCACATCCGGCGCGGCGGCCCGGGCCACTTTTCCCCGAAAAGTAGGCGCGTAAAGAATGATCTTTTTACCAAAACAGTCCGGCAGTATCTGATACAGTTTTTCGTAAGCCCTGCGGTATGATTCCTGACGAAAAAAACAGTCCGTGCGGGGGATGCCTACCGGCAGTATCTTCTCCCTCTCCTGCTCCATGTGAAAGGCCTGGGCATAAGCCCACACTACCTCCGGGCTGCTGACTGTCACCGCTGAATATCCATGATGCAGCGGAAACCGCTCCAGATCCGCTATTCCGCCTCCAAAGCTATTTTCCGCTGAGCTGTATCCAAATTTTTTGAACGCACCGCAGGCATGCCAAAGCTGGATCAGCTTCGTTTCCGTGCGCAGCGGCAGACATCCGGTAAAATAAGAAGAATCATTTACAAAAATATATTTCGCATCCGCAATATCCTCCAAAGCCTTCAGGCAGTTTTCCCGGACTGCTTTATGCGATGAAACCCCTTCCCCCAGACAGTGGATTTTTATGATCCATCCGCCCTCTTCTTCCATTTTTTCCATAATTGGCATAAAATTATCCGCCAATTGCGGTGATTTTACCTGCAGAAAAACCGCTTTTTTTTCCTGTGCCGGTCTTTTCGCAAATCGCCTGTATCTGGACGGATACAGGTAATGCAATGTCCAGGTCTTGTACAGATCCCGTGCCGCTTTTCTGGCAAACTGATAACACTTACTCATCCGTTAGTCCCAAACCATAATCGTTTTTCCCATAGCCTTGTGTATGTCCATTTCAAAAGCGGTGACCATATCAGAAATGCTCTTCACCGGCACCACAGCACCGATCAGCTTTTCCAGATATTCCGGAAGCTCCGGCTTTTTCCGGTACAGTTCCACAAGCCCCTGAAAATCCTCTCTTCCGCTGCGGCTGGTACCCAGGATACGCAGCCCCTTTTCCAGAACCATTCTGGTATTGATCGGAACCGGATCCTCAGAAACGCCCAGAATGGCAATGGTTCCTTCCGGATTGATATAATCAATGATCTGGTTGATCACCTGCCCGGCGGCATTTCCCCCCACGCACTCAAAAGCGTGATCCACTCTCAGATCCCTGGGAACATCCGACACCAGATACGTTCCATCCACAAAACTGAAATCACTCAGTTTACTCTCCACCACGCCAAAGGCATATACCCTGCACTGCGGGAAGCGGAATTTCAGCAAAAGTGCCGTAATGTAGCCCATATTTCCGTCTCCCCATACGCCAATGGTCTCCCGCCTGGCATGGGCGGTACGGTCAAAGCGGGACGTAGCCTGATAGCAGACAGACACCATCTCCGTGAATGCCGCCACCAGATCATTCATTCCTTCCGGCACCCGCACCAGCCGGTCCGCCGTAGTCTCCACATACTCCTGCATCAGGCCATTCATGCTGCTTCCCCGGAATTTGCTGGATCGCAGATAGTTTTCCGCCACCACCTCATCCTCTTCAAAAGGTGTATTGGGGATCATAACCACCTTTTCCCCCACCTGAAACGTTCCTGTGGGGTCATATACTACCCGGCCGATCCCCTCATGGATCAATGCCATGGGGAGCTTCTGCCTCAGGATATCCTCCGAGCGTTTTCCCTGATAGTACCGCTCATCTGCATTACAGATAGACAAGTGAGTAGGGCGTACCAGAATATGCTCCTGATCCATGGTTATATCTTCAAACGCAATTTCAAACCGGCGCGGACGCACCAGCTGATAAACGGTATTTAACATTCTTTTTCCTCCAGACCCAGCAGCGCTTTCGCCACTGTCATATCATAAGGGTAAGTGATTTTTATATTAAAGGTCTCACCCTGCACCAGATGCACATGTTCTCCCTTCATAACCAGGATCTTGCAGGCATCTGTCAGGATCTCTTTTTCCTGGGATGTCAGTGACTCGTACAGTTCCTTTAGCTTTTTTGCCCGGAAAGACTGTGGCGTCTGTCCCTGATACATAAATCTGCGGTTGGGAATATCCGTGATCTGATCATTTTCTCTGCTCTCCACGATGGTATCCGTGGCCGGAATTACCGTGTCGCAGGCTCCGTATTCCCCGGCAAAGCGGATATTCTCCTCCAGAATCCGGTGCGTCACAAAGGGGCGTACAGAATCATGGGTTACGATAATGGTATCCTCCTCCAGTTCTCCCTTCCCCTCAATATAACGGATCGCGTTCATAATCGTTTCATTTCTGGTCGCTCCGCCCTCCAGCACCGTTACCGCCTTACCGGAAGGAAGATACTTGCGCACAATATCCTGGGTATAGGAAACCCACGCCCTTGGTGATAGCACCAGAACCTCCTTAAGTCCCGGATGAATCGCGAATTTTTCTATCGTGTGAATGATCACCGGCTTTCCGCCCAGATCAAGAAACTGTTTCGGCTTTTCCATGTTACCCATTCTGGAACCGATGCCGCCGGCCAGAACCACTCCATATACATTATTGCTCATTCTTACGTCTCCTTCCATATCTATACAAATTTAATTGTTCCTCGATGTACCGCAAATATATTCTATCACCCGCTCAGAAGCGCGTCCATCACAGCTGCTCATATAATTACTCAGAAATTCCTCTCTTCTGCTGCAAAGCAGGGGACTTTTTTCCTCTGCGCCCTGTTGGTGGTACAAGTTGTATTCCTGTTTGACCGCCTCTGGCAGATCCTGTTCCTCCCTCACCTGCCGCCCCGGAATCTCCGAGTAGTCACAATAAAAACCGCGCTTGCCGCGATAATGCTCCAGGTCAGGTACATACAGAACCAACGGTCTATCAAACAAAAGATACTCATAAATTAAGGAAGAATAATCCGCGATCAGGACATCGACCACCGGAAACAGCCGGTCTGTTGGCAACTTGCAGTCGGTAGCCTGAAAATCCGCATGCATATGGGGATGTACCCTGCAAAGCACCAGCCACTCCTCTCCCAGCCGCCTCTGAAGCTGTTCCAAATTCAAACCCGGCAGCCCCAGGCTGCCCGGATTGCCGCGGAAAGTAGGCGCCCAAAGCACAATTTTCTTCCCTGCAGCCTGCGGGTACAACCCATAAAATTCCTTCCGGCACCGTTCTTTCCAGTCCTCCTGAAAAAACACATCCGTTCTGCAAACTCCCAGCGGCTGCGCACAGCCCTCAGCCAGACGCATGGCGGACGCAAACGGGTCTACGCATTTTGGGGCGCTGACCGTTACCAGGTCAATGTTCCGAAATACATTTCCGCGATACTGTTTCGGGATATCGTCGGTCGTATCATATCCGAATTTTTTCAGCGCGCCGCAGGCGTGCCACAGCTGGATAACCCTGGTTTCCTTCCGTTTCCGGCAGGATGCCGCCGGCAGGAAGTTATCGCAGATGATCACACAGTCCGCCCGGGCATACCATTTCATAAAGTCAAACATATGACGGATCACCGCCCCGGGCGAAGAGCGTTGGTAGTCCAGATAAGTCTCGTAAACAGACAGTTTTTCCGGTCTCTCCGTCAATTTCTCATAAAGAAATCTCATACTCGCCGGGCGTTCATTATGGTGAGCGTCCGCAAATACCACCAGTCCGGATTGCACCGGCTGTCTGCAGCAGATACGGTACCAGATCGGCAATATCATGTTCTGTGCAAACATTTTCACGTATTGTTTTAGAAGAAACTTAAAATTCATTTTTGGGTTCCTCCGCAGGAACAACCTCTGCTTTAACGTTTTCGCAGCAGAAACAGTTTATTTACCACAAACGCAATACCGATCAGGATCAGCTCCGACACTGACATCCACAGCCTGGAGACAATGGATATGATGACCGCGTATTCCGAGGGCATCACAAGCCCCAGTCCCAGGACCATGATGCCTTCCCTCACTCCGATACCGGAGGGAGCGAAGATAGCCAGAATTCCGATGATGCAGGAAATACCATAGATCCCTGCGGCGTAAAGAAACTGGGAGACGGGAAGCGGATAGATGGAACAGGTCAGCATATAGAAGCCCAGTCCCACGATCAGCCAGTTAAGAATAAACAGTCCCACCACCTTCAGCATCTGCGAATAGGTGATCGGTATCTGCAAGTTGTCTTTCTTGAAAAGTTTCCCGAGATATTTTAGGAAAAAATTAATGATCTTCGGATTGATGCAAATAAAGAAAGCAACGACCAGCGCCACTGCCGCCCACTGATACTGCTTTAAAAGGCCATTGGGAAAGAAAAAGAGGGAAACCAGAAACAGAAAGGCTGCCCCCAGAAGGGTACAGATATTCTCCAGAAAAAAGCAGACCGTCACCTTGCTCAGGCTCCTTTCTTCTTCCTGGTAAGCCGGGATCCGTGCCAGCAGCATAAACACCTTCCCCGGGATATATTTCCCCAGGATCGAGTAGAGATATGCTGTAACTGCCCGAAAATACCCCACCTGGCACTCATTTAGTATCGTAAGATAATGCCACAGGGAAGCCAGCGTCAGCTTATACAGAAAATACAGCAGCACAGCCACCAGGAAAATACCCCAGTTGATCTGCAGATCCAAATTTTTATATTCATCATAATTTTTATAAAAATAGCGTGCCAGAAAAACCGCTACAAGAAGCAGGAAGCCGATCTTCGCCCACTTCATCCAGCGTTTCTTTTTCGTATCTTTTTCCTCTGTTACCGCTTTATTCTCGGTCATTTTTCCATCCTCACTTCTCTTATATTCCTAAAAACTAAGCAGCACCCTTATCAGACACATATAATAATAAATGAAAATATAAGGAATTTTCTCCAGCTTCTCATAATGTTCTTCGGAATATGCCTTATTCCATCTTGCAAGGAAAAAGGCCAGCCTGTGGTTCCACTTACATTTATCATCCGCCAACAGGGAAAGCTGTGTTCCCCTTTTTGCGTAATATTTCTGTTTTGCAGCCGCGCAGCAAAATTTAAACACCAGCGCTCTCTTCTGGCTTCGCACCATGTCCCGTCCGCTGATATGAGAATCCAGAATAGCTCCATCTTCCACCGCAGAGCGGTACATCTCATAGGCCTCCTGGCTGCGGATAACACAGCTGGTATGTTTGACCGGATTGTTTTTCATCTCTTTCAGCCAGATATCGCCAAAACTGATATCTGCCGCCTGGGCAAAGTGGTCCTGGCAGGTCATACATCCGCCTTTTTCAAAAAAGTATGCGTTCTTGTACGCGCATATAGTCTTGGTATAAGAGAACGTTTTTTCCGTTCCATCTTCGTATACAACCGCCGACTGCCCTCTCCAGTGACCCTGTCGGTAATAAAACCGTTTGGCTCCTTCCAGTGTGATCCCGGACTGTTTTAATGACAAAAGCGTGGCGTCCTTTGAATGATTTCCGCTGCAGTACAGTCCCAGCTTCAACACCACTTTCCGTGCAAGATCCGGCTCTCTTTTTAGCAGCGCGTCCAACCCTTTCATCTGACAGGGCGTCATCACTACCGCCACTTTCCCGTCAAAATTTCGCAGCATATCGACATGCCGCAGCAACGGCATCGTCATATAAATGCTGGAGGAAGCATCCCGGATCTCTTCTTCTTTGGTGGCGATAAAGGTATCGTAATCCAACTGCCCGTCCGCAATTTTGGTACGGCTCACCCATGCTCCGTCTATCTGACCGGATTTCAACAGGTGACACAGCAGAGCAGTCACCATTCCTCCGGAAGCCGCGTGCTCCCGGATAGTCTCATCCGCCGCGTAGCCTTTTCGCAGCGAATGATAAGGCCCGATATATTTTTCCGGATGGTTCGTGTCTAAAATTTTCTTTCCGGAGGACTTTTTTCCCTTCTCTTCCAGAATCCTGTCCAGGATCTCACGGGCATATACAATATTAAACCGCGAGCTTTCCATCACCGCGTCATAGTTTCTGTCCAGTTTTTCGCGAATATCTTCCTCCGCTTCCACGAACCGTTCAAATTCCTCCAACAGGGAATCCGCTGTCAGGGCCGAAAAGTCGATAGCGTACTGTCCCAGTTCAAAAAAGTCCAGCACTTCCTGATATTTGTGGCTCCATCCTACCAACAGTACCGGCACCTTCTTTTCCAGTGCGCCGATCATGGCATGAAAACGAGAGGCAACCAGATAACGGCACTTTCCGATGTACTCTCTGATCTCCTCCGCTTCCATCTCTTTGTGATACCACCGCACCATCTCTTTTTGCGAGCTGCCCTCGTAAACGGCATCACAGATCATCAGATCATTGTTTCTTGGCTTTGTGCTGCCTATTCTGGCGCCGTTGGCTATGATCAGCACATGGTAGCCTCTTTCACCCAGCATATCGATGAAATCGATCATAATCTTTTTATAATCAATGCCAAGCGCAGCGCACTTTTTCTCCACCACCGAGCTGATGGACAGACCCACCACCCGGTCATTGTAGAAATCATCCCTCTGGCAGACTTCTTCCACCATATTCCGGCAGCGCTCGTCGTCTGCCATGGTAAAAGCCCCGTCCGCGCAAAGTTTAACATTTTTCTCAATGCCAATGCTTTTCAGATTTTCCTGCGTCATCTTTCCTCTGGCGCAGATCAGCTTCATTTTCGGAAGTATCCACTTCGCCAGCATCCGGTTGGCTCTGCTGTGAAATGTTCCCATGGCCTGAGAATACTTCATCACCGGAACTCCCAAGAGCATAGGCACTGCCGCACAGACGAAGGCATAGGTATTCATCACAAAACCGCGGCTGTCCACAAAAGAAATACCCGCCTCATCCAGCACTGCATCCGTCATGGAATATGCCCGAAGGATTTTATTCTTCAGCAAAAGTTTTTTCACGGGCGGACACCACCGGAACAGCCAGTACAGGATCGAGAGCGGAAATGCCCCAAACAGCAGCTTCTCCGGCTTACAGGGAACCACTTTTATAAAATCCCAGGGAAGCTGTTCCCGGTCTTCCTTCGGGTATACCGACATCAGATTAATATTCAGCCCTTCCCCGTAAATCTCGTATAATTGCCGGATAGAGCTCTGCAGCATAGCTGCCGCACCCTTATTTCCACTGTAACTGGCCGCCGTAATGGCGATAGTAATCTCTTTCATAACCTTTTCATCCTCCCATAGGGATGTTTGCCTTAAACTCCGTCAGCACGATTCCCAGGCTCTCAAGGCGATCTTTCAACGCTTCCCCTTTTACATAAACCACATCTTTGTTCTGGGTCTGATAATCCAGCCCCTCAAACTGATAGAGCTTACCGCCCCATTCCTCCGCGCTGCTAAGGCTTCCCTTGCAGATGATCATCATATTCTCGATTTCCTGATAATCCTCCATATTCTTGTTTATCACGCGGAACTCTTTGAGCATCGGTTGGTACACCTTCACGGGCTGAGCTTTTTTGAGCACAAGGATATCCGGATATTCCACGGAAATCTCTTGGACGCCGGAAATCAGCTCATACACATCTCCGACTTTCGCGTAACCGCTGTTATCGCTTTGCAGGCGAACGTTCCGGCAGTTTACCGCAAATATTACAAGGTATGAGCACAAAATGATGCCCATAGTAATCCTTCCCTTGCCTTTTCGCAGCAAAAGAAGCCAGAGGACAAACAAAACCAGGCTCACGCCCCCCATAAGACTAAGGCTAAAGGAGATCGGTTCAACTATCCCGCGAAACGCGTTGATGGCACAGACCATCTTCCGGTCAAAGGCATAGCGATCCATGTACGGAGCAATGTATCTGGCAAACACCAAAGCCGAAACTGCAAATGCCGCAAACGCAGTAATCTTTGATTTTATACCCAATAGATCCTTCCGGAAGAACAGCACATACAATCCCAACAGACACAGAATTCCCAGCGTGCCAGCCATATACCGTTCATAGAACATCCGGTCAGCCCTTTTCGTATAGGTACCGATGTAGTTTTTATAGATCAGAGAATAGAAAAACAGGATTCCCAGCGCCATACTTCCCAGAAAATTGAGTATTCCCAGCAGTGCTGCCAATACTTCCTGTTCTTTTATCTCTTTTTTCTTCCGGAGCGCACAGACCAGAATGATCAATGCCGCGATCAGGCCGATCAGCACCAGACCCACTGTAGAAGTAAAGATCGTATAACACCAGCCTATTACCGCTTTGAGCAATACTTTAATGCCGGTAAATGTGAAGATCTTCCGCAGATCTCCCAAATGCAGAGCCTCCATGGAGGCGTGCCCCGCACCATAGGTGCCCCAAATGCCTTTTTTGAAAAAGGAAGTCAGTTCTCTGTCTGCGATCAGTCCAAGAAGTGTCGCTATCAGATATGCAGGGACATGCACTGCCCTGATCTTAAAGATCAGCCGCGCGCAGATCACCGTCAGAAACAGCGCGATCACCATAACCAGGCCTCTGGAATGGCTCATATAGGTGTATATTGCGCCCAGCGCGGCGAAAACGGAAAACAGTATTTTCTTCGATTTGCTCTGCGCGGCATTTGCCTCCAGAAGGCACAGCAGTACCAGCCACGGCATCATCACCAACACATAATCCGCCCGCCCATAAATGCAGTGCAAAAGTGCTGCAGGTACACCGGCACCGGCCAGCGCGAAGGCAAGCGCCTGGTTTTCTGATTTTACCCCCATATGTTTTCTGCACACCAAATAGGCCATTAACGCCGTGGTACCTAGGAGCAATCCGTTAATTGCCATCAATACCCGGTACAGGACAATAGAATCCTTTATAAAAATATAGGGCAATGTATAAAACAGAGCTGTTCCGTATTTATAATAATAATCTCCGGCGGAATGTACGGCGTCCGTCCAGTCATACCCCGCCAGCAGCGCGGAATTCGCAAATGTTCCCAGTTCATCCACCGTCATGGACATATGCAGCCTGAGCGCGGGGATCACCATCAACACCGCGATGATCAAATAGGCTGCGATCAGATTTCTCTTGTCTGTCTTATTCATTTTTACCATCATAATCCAACTTTCTCACATGGTACTGGACATCTTCCAGGATTTTACGATTTGCAGCAATAATATCTGCCTGCAGCCCGATAATGATCGTCTGAAATCCGATCATCATAAGTGTGCTGGCCAAAATCAGCGACTGTACATGTCCGGAACCGGCCCCTCCGAAGAAATATGCCAGAAAACGGATCCCGAGTATCAGCCCCAGCAAGAACAAAACTCCGCCGATCCCCATAAAGAAGCGCAGAGGCTTGTACATCATAAAAGAACGCACAATGGTTACCATGGAGCGTTTTACATAGCCGAACATGCTGGAAAACAGTCTGGACTTTCTCAGTTCCGGATTGGTCCGGATGGGTACCGACTCCATAGCCATTTTATTTCTTCCGGCCTGTATGATGGTTTCCAGCGTATAAGTATATTCATTTGTAACATTCAACCGCATTGCCGCGTCGCGGCTGTAAGCCCGAAAGCCGCTGGGCGCGTCCGGCATATCGGTGTGGGAAGCTACCCGCACCGTCCAACTGCCCAGATGCTGCAGCTTTTTCTTCAGCGGTGAAAAATGCTCCGTCTTGTCGATGGGCCTTTCTCCGATGACAATATCTGCCTTTCCATCCAGGATAGGCCGCACCAGTTTCTCGATGTCTTCCCCGCAATACTGATTATCCGCATCCGTATTTACGATGATATCGGCGCCGTTTCTCAGACATGCATCCAGCCCGGCCATAAACCCTTTTGCCAATCCCTTGTTCTTTTTGAAATTTACCACATAGTGAACACCCCAGTTTTTGGCCACCTCAACTGTGTTGTCCACACTTCCGTCATTGATGATGAGATATTCAATCTCATCAATGCCGTCAATCTTCTTCGGCAGATCATTCAATGCGATCTCTAATGTCTCCGCTTCATTATAGCAGGGAATCTGAATTATTAATTTCATT
>CADCMM010000036.1 GCA_902802515.1 uncultured Lachnospiraceae bacterium | reverse complement strand
CATGATCACGGAAACCATCGACAATACGGTGGATCTTTGTATTGCGGACGATCAGCAAAACGAAGAATGGGATCTAAGGGAACTGAATGATCTGCTGCTTCCCATCATTCCCCTGGGGAGGGTGAAACAGGAAGCGGTCGGCTCCATGAAGAAGAATGAACTGAAGCAGTACTTAAAAGAGCAGGCAGTGAAACTTTATGAGGCCAAGGAAGCACAGTTCCCGGAGAAAGAACAGATTCGGGAACTGGAGCGGGTGGTTCTGCTGAAAGTGATCGACCCCGCTGGTGGAATACAAGATGAGTGGTTTTGAAATGTTTGATTCCATGATCGCGTCGATCCAGGAAGATACCGTGAAGATGCTGTACCATGTAAAAGTGGAGCAGAAGGTAGAACGGGAAGAGGTAGCGAAGGTGACGGGCACCAACAAAGATGATACCAGCGTCCGCGCGCCGAAAAAGCGCGCTGAGACCAAGATCTACCCCAACGATCCCTGCCCCTGCGGAAGCGGCAAAAAATACAAACAGTGTCACGGGCGTAAAGCATAGGAAAGAAGGTGAAGCAGTGGTTGAACTGGACGAGTTTAAAGCAATTTTAAATAGCTATACAAAACCATTAGTGGAAGTGAGGGATTCACTTTGACCTGGTAAACAAGGAACAGAGAATCCAGGAACTGGAACGCGAGATGGAGGCTCCGGGATTTTGGGATGACCCGGAAAAATCTCAGGAATCCATGAAGGTGCTGAAAAGTCTGAAGGATGACGTGGAAGTATATCAACAGCTGAAGGAGCAGTACGAGGAAGTGGAGCTTCTGCTGGAGATGGGATACGAGGAAAATGATCCCGCTGTTATTCCGGAGATTCAGGAGACTTTGGATTCTTTTAAGGAAGCATTTGAAGCGATCCGGATCAAGACGCTTCTCTCCGGGGAATATGACAATACCAATGCCATTGTCACACTCCACGCGGGAGCGGGAGGAACAGAATCCTGTGACTGGGCTTCCATGCTGTATCGTATGTACAGCCGCTGGGCGGATAAGAAGGGATACCAGCTGGAAGTGTTGGACTATCTGGATGGAGATGAGGCGGGAATTAAGTCCGTGACCTTCCAGATCAACGGGGAGAACGCCTTCGGATATTTGAAGTCCGAACGCGGAGTACACCGCCTGGTGCGCATTTCTCCCTTTAACGCTGCAGGAAAGCGGCAGACGTCCTTTGTGAGCTGTGATGTGATGCCGGATATTGAGGAGGATGTGGATGTAGAAGTCCGGGACGAGGATATCCGGATTGACACTTATCGCTCCAGCGGCGCAGGCGGCCAGCACATCAACAAGACTTCTTCGGCGATCCGCATCACGCATTTTCCTACAGGTATTGTGGTACAATGCCAGAATGAGCGCTCTCAGCACATGAATAAGGATAAAGCCATGCAGATGCTGAAAGCGAAGCTGTATCTGCTCAAACAGCAGGAAAATAAAGAAAAAGCATCCGATATCCGAGGGGAAGTAAAAGAGATCGGCTGGGGAAATCAGATCCGATCTTATGTATTCCAGCCATACACGATGGTGAAGGATCATCGGACCAATGCGGAAACCGGAAACGTGGACAGCGTGATGGACGGAAATATTGATCTTTTTATCAATGCATACCTGAAGTGGCTGACCCTGGGACCGGAGGAAGAATAAACAAGATAACAGATACACAGGGGGTGTTGGCATTGCGGCAACCCCTATACTATTTAGAAAACAAAAGCCCTCTCCTTAACAAGCAGAGGACGCAGAAATAAAAGGAGGAAACGTATTATGGGTATTATCAGAGCAGCGATTCAGACAGTGACAGGTTCCCTTTCCGATCAGTGGCAGGAGATCGTGGAGCCGGAAGGAATGGGAGAACAGACCGTTTTCACTAAGGGTGTGGTGAAAAAAAGCGGCGGCAAAGGAACAAAGGATGTGATTTCCAATGGTTCTGTGATCCATGTGTATGACAACCAGTTTATGATCCTGGTGGACGGCGGAAAAATTGTGGACTATACTGCGGAACCCGGCTATTTTATCGTGGATAATTCGTCTTCCCCGTCTCTGTTTAACGGTGAGTGGGGCGAGAGCCTGAAAGAGGCGTTCAACCGTTTCAAATTCGGCGGAGCTACTCCCATGTCCCAGCAGGTATTTTACATCAATACCCAGGAGATCAAAGGAATCAAATTCGGCACAAGAAATCCTATCAACTATTTTGATAATTTTTACAATGCGGAACTGTTTTTGAGAGCCCATGGAACATATTCTATCCGTATCACCAATCCGCTGCTTTTCTATGCGGAAGCGATTCCGAGAAACGCGGTACGCGTACAGATCGATGACATTAACAGCCAATATCTGGCGGAATTTTTAGAGGCGCTGCAGACCTCCATCAACCAGATGTCTGCGGATGGAGTTAGAATTTCCTATGTGGCATCTAAGAGCACGGAACTGAGCCGGTACATGGCCAGTACGCTGGATGAAAGCTGGAAGAATCTGCGGGGTATGGAGATTGTTTCCGTTGCCCTGGCCAGCATCTCCTATGATGAGGAATCCCAGAAACTAATCAACATGCGCAATCAGGGCGCGATGATGAGCGACCCCACGATCAGAGAGGGATATATGCAGAGCGCGATTGCCAGAGGTCTGGAAGCAGCCGGCTCCAACGCGAATGGTGCGGCGGCAGGTTATATGGGTATGGGTTTTGGTATGCAGGCGGCAGGCAGCATGATGGGAAATGCCAGCGCAGTAAATCTTCAGCAGATGCAGATGAATCAGGCAGCAGCAGCTCAGGCGGCACCGGCTCAGCCCCAGGCACCGGCTCCCCAGCCCAAAGCAGCACAAAGCTGGACTTGCGGCTGCGGTGCGGTGAATACCGGAAAATTCTGCCAGGAATGCGGAAGTGCCAGACCGCAGATCGGTCCCTGGACCTGCAGCTGCGGAACTGTTAATACAGGAAAGTTTTGCGCAGAATGCGGGAAACCCCGTGCGTAAAGGAGAGAGAGCATGGCAGTAATTACCTACAAATGTCCGAACTGCGGCGGAGAACTGGTCTTTGACCCCGCCAGTCAGAAGTACAAATGTGAATACTGTGTATCTGAATTTACGCAGCGTCAGCTGGAGGAGATGACTCCGGCTGAAGGGAGCGAGCGTGTGGACGATACGGCGGATGAACCGGCATTCACAGCGGAAGACGGCGAAAAGAAGAACAGCTCTTCCTCCCGGAATGGCAGCGCGCAAACGGCAATGGTGTATACCTGCCCCAGCTGCGGGGCTGAAGTTGTGACGGATGAAACCACAGCGGCCACATTTTGTTACTATTGCCATAATCCGGTGGTGCTGGGCGGACGACTGTCCGGTGAATACCTTCCGGATAAGATCATACCGTTTTCCATTGATCGAAAATCGGCAACGGAACAGTTTTTAAAGTTTGTCGGAAAGAAAAAATTTGTCCCCAAGGCTTTTTTCAATGAGGAACAGATTGAAAAATTCAGCGGCGTTTATTATCCTTACTGGATCTATGACTGTGATACGGATGGCTGGATCAATGCAGAAGCCACGAAAGTGCGTACCTGGAGAAGCGGGGATACGGAGTATACCGAAACCAGTATCTTCCAGGTGGAGCGCGCCGGAGATATCACACTCAAGAACATACCGAAAAATGCGCTGAAAAAGAGCGATAAAGCGTTGGTAAACGGAGTTTTTCCATTCCGGCTGGGCGAGGCAAAGCAATTTTCCATGGGATATCTATCCGGGTTCCTGGCAGAAAAGAGGGACATGGAGAAACAGGAATTTACTGCACAGCTCCATCAGGAAACAGAAACGTATTCTCAGCAGATCCTGCGGGATTCGATTACGGGATATTCCACCGTCAATGTTCAAAATTCCAGGATAAACCAGAGGAAGGAGACATGGAACTATCTGTTGCTGCCGGTATGGGTATTGACCTATGCGGGGCGTAATGGAAAGGTTTATTATTATACCATGAATGGACAGACCGGAACGATCCGGGGGGAGCTTCCGGTAGATTATAAAAAACTGAGCCTCTTTTCCCTTGTTGCCGGCCTGATCGTGGCAGTGGTTTGCATGATAGGGGGGTATCTGGTATGAGAGGAAAAGCATTAGGAGTACTTGCAGCGGCATTGCTTTTACCAGCTGTGCAGACAACCCCGGTTTTCGCGGAGAGCGCAGGCAGCGCGCTGGTGGATGACAGAGCGGATCTGCTTACTGCTTCTGAGGAAGATCAGCTGCAAAGCAGCGCGAAGACGCTGGCAGATAGTACCGGATATGATTATTTCGTCGTCACCACGGATGATGCCGGCGGAAAAGAAGCCAGGGACTACGCTGAGGATTATTATATGGATAAAAAGACCACGCTGGACGGCGTGATCTATTTGATCGATATGGATAACCGGGAAGTGTATATCGCTACTTCCGGTATTATGCGCTATTATCTGGATGACGAGCGGTGGAACCAGGCATTGGATGACGCATACAACTATGTGGTTGACGGAGAATATGCGAAGGCCTTTTCCGCCATGCTTTCCGATACGGAGCAATATTTGAAAGCGGGAATCCGGGATAAAACTTATACGGTGGATGAGAATACAGGGAAGGTTACATATTATGAAACCCCAAAAGAGTATTCCCTGGAGCTGTACGAAATACTGGGCAGTCTGTTGCTCGGTCTTTTGGCTGCTGCCTTAATTTTTGGAATAACGGTAGGAAAGTATAAGATGAAGATTGGAAATTATTCCTATTCTTACCGGGATAACTCTCAGCTCAAACTTCACAGGCGGACCGATACGCTGGTAAATAAAGTGGTGACACATCGCCGTATACCGAAAGAGGATTCTTCTTCCGGAGGAGGCGGTCATTCTTCTACGGTACATACCGGTTCCGGAGGAAACTCCTTTGGAGGAGGCGGCCGGAAGTTCTAGGGAGGCAGGAAGGATATGTCAGAGAAGTCGCAATATTTTGTGGTAAAGCAGAAGGCGATACCGGAAGTGCTTCTAAAAGTGGTGGAGGCAAAGAAACTTCTGGAAACGAATGCTGTGGAAACGATACAAGAGGCGGTGGATCAGCTGGGAATCAGCCGAAGCTCCTTTTACAAGTATAAGGACGATATCTTTCCGTTTCATGAAAATGTGCAGGGGAAGACCATCACCTTCGTTTTGCAGATGCGGGATGAGCCGGGTCTGCTTTCCGATGTGCTGAAAGTCGTCGCGCAGCATAATGCGAATATCCTGACGATCCACCAGAGCATTCCCATCAATGGAATGGCTTCTACTACGATCAGTGTAGATGTGCTTCCTACCACCGGAAACGTTTCGGAGATGATGGAGATCATAGAGAATAAGAAAGGCGTTCAGCATTTAAAGATCCTGGGAGGAGAATAATAAAGAAGATGAAATACGTTGTAGTTTTGGGAGATGGAATGGCGGACGAACCTATCGAAAGCCTGGGTGGAAAGACTCCACTGGAGTATGCCCGCACCCCGGAGATGGATGCGCTGGCAGCAAAGTCCGAGATTGGATTGCTGCATACCATACCGGAGGGTATGAGTCCCGGCAGCGATACCGCGAACCTGGCAGTTATGGGATATGACCCGAAAAGATATTATACCGGGCGCTCTCCGCTGGAAGCGCTGAGTATCGGTGTTCCCATGGAGGCGGAGGATGTAGCGCTTCGCTGTAATCTGGTAACGTTGACGGAAGAAGAACCCTATGACCAGAAGCGGATCCTGGATCACAGCTCCGGGGAGATCAGCACGAAAGATGCGGCTGTGCTGGTGGAAGCATTGAAGAAAGAACTGGAAAATGAAGAGTATAAGCTGTACCTTGGCACCAGCTATCGTCACTGCCTGATCTGGAAAGGCGGTCAGGTGGTATCTCTGGCGGCTCCTCATGATCATCTCACGGAAGTGATCGGCCCATATCTGCCCGAAGATGAGAAACTTCTGGAAATGCAGAAGAAAAGTTATGAGATCCTTTCGAAGCATCCCATTAATCTGGAGCGGAAAGCAAGAGGACTCAATCAGGCCAACAGCTGCTGGTTTTGGGGCGCGGGAACGAAACCGGCGCTGACATCTTTTGAACAAAATTATCATAAAAAAGGGGTCATGATCTCTGCGGTGGATCTTTTGAAGGGAATTGCCGTGGGAGCAGGAATGAAGAATATCATCGTGGAGGGCGCCAATGGCGGTCTGCATACCAACTATGAGGGGAAAGCCCGGGCTGCTGTGGATGCGCTGTTAAAGGACGGTTATGATTTTGCCTATATCCATGTGGAAGCACCGGATGAGATGGGGCATCAGGGAAGCGTGGAGCGGAAAGTACAGGCCATTGAAAATCTGGATCAGCGTGTGATCCGGATCGTCAGAGAACAGATGGACGCGTCGGGAGAAGAGTACCGCCTGCTGGTGCTTCCGGATCATCCCACACCGATCCGGGTGAGAACTCACACCTCAGATCCTGTACCGTATCTGCTGTATGACAGTACATCACAGCAGTCCCACCACTGGAAGTATAATGAGAGAGAGGCAAAGACAAGCGGCAACTACAGACCCCAGGGCCATGAGATGATGCGCTATTTGCTGCGCTGAGAAAATTTTGAGCGGCTATCCGTTATACCGTTCATCTGACCAATAGGCCGTATCCCTTGGGCTTTCGTTCAGATCCAAATAGAACTGGGTGCAGGTCATCATTACATATGGCTGGATCCAGATCAGACCGATGCCAAGCGAGAGCAGAGCCAGCAGATACCAACCGATAAAGGACAGCGTCAGCAGAAAGTAACGGGTTCGGTTTCCCTGCATCATTTCCCGGCTTTTCTGTGTCATTTCCCTGGCGGTAAGATCTGGATAATCCGCCCAGAGATTGAAGATCAGAACGTAGCGCAGATTTACCGGGATCAGGACGATTGCGGCAATGATTACGGCTGTAATGAAGAATATTTCTATCGAGGTTCCCAAAAGCGTGTAAAACAGGGAGCCGACAACATAAGAGATGAACAGGCAGGGCAGCATATAGAGCAAGTTGATCAAAAGTACACGAAGGATCAATAAGATTACTTTGTCCGGCTGATGGTTGAACCCGTAAAACAGATTGCTGACGCTGCAGGACCTTTCTCTGGCAATGTTCATATGAAGATAACGGTAACCGGAGAGCAGGATGTTGCCCAAAAAAACAATAATGATGCTGCACACCAGATAAGCTGCTATGGAAAACAGCGAGGATGCCCGGCGAAGCGAGGATAGATTTCCTGGTATCATAGATTGAATCGGTTCAAAAAGAATGGTGATGATCAAATTGCAGAGCAGCAGTGTTCCTGCAGTGATGCCGTACCTTCCTACCAGTTTTTGCCGGGCTCTTTTTTTTAATTCTCTGTTATCATAAATCATATCTGTTCGCCTCCTTCTACGGGCAATACTGGAGCATCCTCCTCCTGTCGGGGGAGCGGCTCCCAGATGGAAGAATCATCATCTTCAGAGTAAAGTCTCTCAAAATACTCCATATACATTTCAAACTGCTGCCGAAGCACCGGATCGTGGTAGATCTGATAGATCGTATAAGCTGTGCTTGAGGCAGAAAAAATAATTGTGGCAGAGGAAATAATGATGGCCAGCTTTCCTCTCAGGCTGACAACGCAGCCGCCCCTGGACAGCAGAGCCAGGATGATAGAAATGGCAGCCATGGGGATGGAAAGGTAAAATATCCGGAAAAACAAAACCGCGGCGATACCAACGATGAGGGCAGCGGTGGCCATTTTCACGGAGCCTTCCTGAGCGTTGCCGTTATCATAGAAATCGTTCATAACATAATTCTCCTTTGCAGTGATTAGACGTATTTCATCATAGCACAGAGCCCTGGAAAAAACAATAAATTCCTTGTTTAAACACCGGGTATCAGCTATAATAAAGCTGCGAAAAAAGAATGATGAGGAGCAGCAGAATATGGATATTATTAAGACACTGGCACAGGAGCTGGAGGTGAAAACCTGGCAGGTAGAAGCGGCGGTTCAGTTGATCGATGACGGCAACACCATTCCGTTTATTTCCAGATATCGCAAGGAGGTTACCGGATCGCTGAATGATGAAGTGCTGAGAAAATTATATGAAAGGTTGAACTACCTTCGCAATTTGGAGGAGAAGAAAGAACAGGTGCTGTCCACCATCGAAGAACTGGGTAAATTGACCCCCGAGCTGCGAGAGCAGATTCTGGAAGCGGCTACTCTGGTGGCAGTGGAAGATCTCTACCGGCCGTATCGACCCAAAAGAAGAACCAGAGCTACTATGGCAAAAGAAAAAGGTTTAGAGCCCCTGGCAAATCTGATTCTGCTTCAGATGACAAAAACACCTTTAGAACAGGAAGCGTTATCCTATGTTTCCCGGGAAATGGGAGTAGAGACGACAGAAGAAGCTTTGCAGGGCGCTAAGGATATTCTGGCAGAGATGGTTTCCGATGAGGCAGATTACCGCACCCGGATCCGGGAACTGACCATGAAAGAGGGAAGGATCATCTCCGGTGCGAAAGAAGAAACGGCCGAATCTGTCTATGAGATGTATTACAACTATGAGGAGCAGGTATCAAAGATCGTTGGACATCGGGTTCTGGCATTAAACCGGGGGGAAAAAGAAAAGTTTCTGACGGTGAAGCTGGAAGCTCCGGAGGAGAAGATCCTGTCCTACCTGGAACGGAAACTGATCACAAGGGACAACCCGTACACATCGCCGGTGCTAAGAGAAGTGGCCGCGGACAGCTATAAGCGCCTGATCGCCCCGGCCATCGAGCGGGAGATCCGCAATGACCTTACGGAGAAGGCGGAGGATGGGGCCATTTCTGTATTTGGCAAAAACCTGCAGCAGCTTCTGATGCAGCCGCCCATCCAGGGGCAGACAGTGCTTGGGTGGGATCCGGCCTTCCGTACCGGCTGTAAGCTGGCGGTAGTGGATCCAACCGGAAAAGTGCTGGATACCACGGTAATCTATCCTACGGCGCCCACTACCCCGGTCAAGATAGCGGCAGCGAAGGAAACATTGAAGAAACTGATCAGCAAGTATCATGTTACACTGCTTTCTGTGGGCAATGGAACGGCTTCCAGGGAATCGGAACAGATTATTGTAGAATTGTTGAAAGAGATTCCGGAAAAAGTGCAGTATGTGATCGTAAATGAGGCGGGAGCTTCCGTGTATTCCGCCAGCAAACTGGCAACGGAGGAATTTCCCAATTTTGATGTTGGACAGCGAAGTGCCGCGTCCATAGCCAGAAGGCTGCAGGATCCGCTGGCGGAGCTGGTAAAAATTGATCCGAAATCCATTGGCGTGGGGCAGTATCAGCATGATATGAACCAAAAGAAACTGGGAGAAGCCCTGACCGGTGTGGTGGAGGACTGTGTGAACAAGGTAGGAGTGGACTTGAATACAGCATCCGTCTCTCTGATGGAGTATGTCTCCGGTATTTCCAAGACCATCGCAAAAAATATTGTTATATATAGGGAGGAAAATGGGCGGTTTAAAGACCGAAGGGAGCTTCTGAAAGTTTCAAAACTTGGTCCCAAGGCGTATGAGCAGTGTGCGGGCTTTCTGCGGATCCAGGGAGGAAAGAACCCGCTGGATGCAACCAGTGTCCATCCGGAGAGTTATGAGGCGGCACAAAAGCTCCTGATCCGGCTGGGTTATTCCCTGGAAGATATAAAAAACGGAAAAATGACAGGCATTTCCCAAAAAGTATCGGACTACAAGAAACTGGCTCAGGAACTGGAAATTGGGGAGATCACGTTGAGGGACATCGTCAAAGAACTGGAAAAACCTGGCCGTGATCCCCGTGAGGAGATGCCAAGGCCGATCCTGCGAAGCGATGTGCTGGATATGAAGGATCTGACTCCGGGAATGATACTCAAAGGCACGGTGCGAAATGTCATCGATTTTGGCGCCTTCGTGGACATCGGTGTTCATCAGGATGGTTTGGTGCATATCTCACAGATGAGCAATAAGAAATTTGTAAAGCATCCGCTGGAAGTGGTCAGCGTGGGAGATATCGTGGAAGTAAAGGTGCTTAGCGTGGACTTACAGAAAAAGCGGATCGCCCTGACAATGAAGTTGTAATCCATTTGAAAGGAAATTTCAAAGTGCGTTTTCAAACTTTCACCGGTGCCGCGGCAGGCACGTCACCGATGGGCACCATGCCTGCGGCAAGGTACATAAAATGCAAGTTAGCAGACAACATTTAAAAGAGATATTTACTCTTGAACATTTGAAGTTTTTTGCCCTGCTCAACAGTGGGCTGTTTTTGACCGCCCTTGGTATTGCCTTGTTTAAGACGCCGAATCATTTCGCCTTTGGCGGCACCTCCGGAATATCTATTATCCTGTCCACGCTGTTTCCCGGCTGGAATGTGAGTGTGTTTATGTGGCTGGTGAATATTATCCTGGTTGTTCTTGGCGGTATTTTTCTTGGACTTCGGTCCATGGAATGGACGGTGTATTCTTCTTTGGCGCTCTCCTTTTATGTGAGCGTATGCGAGATTTTGTTTCCACTGAAAGCACCGCTGACCACGGATGTATTTCTGGAACTATGCTTCGCTGTGCTGCTGCCCGCCATCGGAAGTGCCATTGTGTTTAATGTGGGAGCTTCCACCGGCGGCACTGACATTGTAGCCATGATCTTACATAAGTATACGAATCTGGAGATTGGCAAATCGCTCATGTTAAGTGACTTGGGAATTGCATTGATCGCTGCTTACCTGTATGGGGCCAAAACGGGGCTGTACTGTATTTTAGGTATGATCTTCAAATGTACAGTGGTGGACAGCGTCATTGAGAGTTTCAATCTCAGCAAGATCTGTACCATCGTCACGGAGTTTCCGGCCCAGGTACAGGAGTATATTATAAGAGAGTTGCACCGGTCTGCTACAGAGCAATCCGTGTTTGGCGCTTATACCCATGACAAAAAAACTTTGGTGATGACGGTTCTGACCCGCAGTGAGGCTGTGCGCCTGCGCCGTTATCTGCAGAAGAATGATCCCCACGCGTTTGTGACCATCGTCAGCAGCAGTGAGATTGTCGGTAAGGGTTTTCGATCGCTTTAAAGTGACTGGAAAAAACAGTTGCACAGCGCTTACGGTTGTGGTATAAAACAGTATAAGAAAAGTTCTTCAGGGCGAGGTGCAACTCCTCACTGGCGGTAAAGTCCGCGACCCGCGAAAGCGGTTGATCCGGTGACCCGGCTGCGTATGCAGCAGTGGGAATTCCGAAACCAACAGTATAGTCTGGATGGAAGAAGAATGACATATGTAGTTTGTATGTTTGGGACTGTTGCACTAAGCATTATCGCACAAATGTAGTTTTCTGAAGAACGCTTTCGCTGCCCGTCATGTGTAGTGATACTAATCTGTCAGGTGCGCGAAAGCGCGGGTGACAATACAAGATCATGGCGAGGCTCTCAGAAAACGATATTTATGCAAAATTTGCTTTTTGTGCCACAGTCCTGCTTTTTTGCTGTGACATAGAACTTTTCTTACATAAATCTAATGATAGAAAAGGAGTAAAGACACATGAACATTGGTAACTTATTCGCACAGGTGAGGGACAACCTGCAATTTGTCCTGGTTTGTATTCTGATGGCGGCGGTCATTATTGCGGTTGCAGGGATCGCGGAGAAGACCATCCTGAAAAAGTCGATTGTCCGGGCGGGAAAGACGAAATACATCACGATCTGCGGTATGCTGGGGGCTTTGGCTGCGATTCTGATGCTGTTTGAGTTTCCTCTCATTTTTCTTGCACCGGAATTTTATAAATTGGATTTTGGCGAACTTCCGGTGATGATCGGGGGACTGCTTGTGGGACCGGTGGGAGCTGTAATTATTGAATTAGTTAAAATATTGCTAAAGCTGGTGCTGAAGGGAACCAGCACAGCGTTTGTGGGAGACTTTGCCAACTTTACGGTTGGCTGCGCGCTGGTAGTGCCGGCTTCTGTTATCTATCATTTGAAAAAAACGAAGAAAAATGCGGTGATATCTCTGACGGCAGGTACAGTGATCATGGCGGTGTTTGGCGCGGTGTTTAACGCGGTTTATCTTCTTCCTGCTTTTTCAACGCTCTATGGCATACCGCTGGAAGTAATTGTGGGAATGGGAACCACCATCAACGGAAGGATTGACAGCATCACTACTTTAGTGGTATTTTCAGTGTTGCCACTAAATTTGTTAAAAGGTGCTTTGGTTTCTGTGTTGACTATGTTATTATATAAGCGCATCAGTGTCTTTCTGCGCAGTATGTTCTCAGGCACAGATCAAACACGCAGAAATTAAAGCTAATGTAGTATGCTGGTATGCAGAAAGCCGGAGGGATGTTATGAGCAGGCTGCTAAAACTTCACCAGAAAACGAACACGCCTTATCTGAATTATTATGAGATGGAAGTAGAGGACAGGAAAGGAAATGCATTTTCCTATTATATGGCTTCCAGAGCAAAAAACCCGGAGGATCTGAAAATGAACACGCTGGAAAAGCCGGACCGTCCGGATGGCGTGACGATCTATAGCCTTTACGGAGAAAAACGGGACAGGGTGGTTCTTGTGCGGCAATACCGCTATACGCTGGGGGACTATATCTATGAATTTCCGGCAGGACTGGTGGAGCCGGGAGAAGATTTCCATAAAGCGGCTATACGTGAGATGAAGGAAGAGACGGGCCTCGCCTTTACTCCGAGAAAAGTGGACGCGATGTATGAAAAGCCATTTTATACTACAATCGGTATGACGGACGAGTGCTGTTCCATGGTATTTGGCCAGGCATCGGGCACTGTGAGCAGGGACGGTCTGGAAGATACTGAGGATCTGGATGTGGTACTGGCAGACCGGGCAGAGATACAGAGAATCCTGAGAGAAGAGAGGGTAGCGGTGATGTGTGCTTATATGCTGATGCATTTTCTGCAGGAGGACGCGGATCCGTTCGGGTTTTTAGGGAAGCGCTGATTAAAGCGCTTTCCTCGCGAAAATCGTGGCGCTAAGGGCCATTCTACTGCGATTTTCTGCGATCCTGCGGAGCGTTTCTAAGGAAACGATGATTAAATTAACGTTTTCTTAGAAATGTAGTGGGTATGGTGTAAAATTACAGAGAGGAAATGAAATCTGCATGGTGATAGAGAGTCATTCGAGGCAAGAAACATATGAACTGGGGCGGACGCTGGGACAGCAGGCGAAAGCTGGGGATGTCTATACTCTGGTGGGAGACCTGGGAGTGGGAAAGACCGTGTTTACCCAGGGACTGGCCGCGGGGCTTGGCATTACAGAGCCGGTGAGCAGTCCTACTTTTACCATTCTTCAGATTTATGAGGAAGGACGCTTTCCTCTGTATCACTTCGACGTGTACCGCATCGGTGATGTGGAAGAGATGGAGGAGATCGGATATGAGGATTGCTTTTATGGTCAGGGCATCTGCCTGATCGAGTGGGCGAATCTGATCGAAGAGATACTGCCGGAGCGTTTTACTGAGATATTAATGGAGAAGGATCTGGCGAAGGGGTTTGATTATCGCCGGATCACGGTGACGGAGAGATGAGCATGAAAATATTATCTTTGGACAGTTCGGGCATGACAGCGTCCGTGGCCATCCTGGAGGATGAGCGTCTGCTGGCGGAATACACAGTGAATTATAAGAAAACACATTCCCAGACACTTCTTCCCATGCTGAAGGAGATTGCAGATATGGTGGAGCTGGATCTGGAAACGGTGGATGCCATTGCGGTGGCCGCAGGTCCCGGCTCTTTTACCGGACTGAGGATTGGATCGGCTACTGCCAAGGGCCTTGGATTGGCGTTGAAAAAACCTCTGGTACACGTCCCGACGCTGGAAGGGCTGGCGTATAATCTCTTCGGTACAGAAAAGATTATCTGCCCTATGATGGATGCCAGACGCAGCCAGGTTTATACGGGTATCTATCAATTCCGGGATGGAGAACTTCAGGTTCTGGAGGATCAGATGGCGGTACCGGTGGAAGGGATAGCGAGCAAATTAAATGATATGGGTCAAGATGCTGTTTTATTGGGAGATGGAGTGGGCGTTTATCAGGAACAATTGGCCAAATTGCTGCAAATACCCTACGAACTTGCCCCGATTCACCTGAATCAGCAGAGGGCCTCTGCTGTGGCAGTATGCGCTCTGCATTATATAATGCAGGGAAAAGTGGAAACTGCAGCGGAGCATCAGCCGGATTACCTGAGAGTGTCTCAGGCAGAACGGGAACGGGCGAAAAGAAACTTATGACAGATGGGCAGGCGTTAGCAGGGAAAACTGTAGATTGGGAAAAAATTGTAATTCGGGCGATGCACCAGGAAGATCTGGAGCAGGTGGCAGAACTGGAAAAAAGTATTTTTAGTGAACCCTGGAGCCGGGAGGGGTTTGCTCTGTCCCTGGCTTCCAAAGATACTTTGTACTTTGTCGCGGTGTGCGAGGAACGGATCGTCGGCTACTGTGGCCTGCTGCGTTCCTTCGAGGAAGCTGATATCACCAATGTGGCGGTGGATGTTTCCCGCAGAAATCAGGGCATAGCGGAGAAAATGCTGAGTATTATGATGCAGGAAGGAATGGAACGGGGAATAGAACGTTTTACCTTGGAGGTGCGCAGCAGTAATCAGGCTGCGATTCATCTTTATGAACGTTTGGGTTTTGGATCTGTTGGTGTGCGAAAGAACTTTTATTCGAAACCGACGGAAGATGCGCTGATCATGTGGACAAAATGATTAACAGACATTTCCACTAGGCGGCCGGAGGGCAATCGGCTATAATGTGATCTGGCTTTTGCGTATTTCATGAAAAACCAGAGAGTTGGCACACGTATGTTTTTTTGTAAAGGAGATACAAGAAAAATACGATGCACAGGGGAGGATTGCCATGAGAAAGTACAGTTTGTTCTGCAATATGTGCGGAAAAGAAATTAAAATGGAGAAAAATGTGGCCAGGGAAGGAGTACTGGCTGTGGAGCATACCTGGGGTTATTTTTCAGAAAAAGACGGTGAGATTCATTCCTTTGATCTTTGCGAGCAGTGTTATGACCACCTGACCGCGCAGTTTAAAATTCCGCCGGCGATTAAGAAGCAGACGGAGTATCTGTAAACCCGGAACGGTTCAGAACAAAAACAATTTAAGAAGAATAGCGTTGAAAGTTTAAGGAAATAAGAGGCAATCAAAATGTTAGATATATGTTTACTCGGAAGCGGAGGAATGATGCCGCTTCCTTATCGCTGGCTTACCTCATTGATGGTAAGATACAATGGAAGCAGTCTTCTGATCGACTGCGGCGAGGGAACACAGATCGCATTAAAGCAAAAAGGCTGGAGTTTTAAGCCCATTGATGTGATCTGTTTTACGCATTTTCATGGAGATCATATCAGCGGACTGCCGGGGCTGCTCTTAACCATGGGAAATGCGGATCGAAGGGAGCCGCTTACGTTGATCGGACCAAAAGGGCTGGAGCGTGTGGTAAACGCGCTGCGGGTGATCGCGCCTGAGCTGCCATTTGAACTGCGTTTTATGGAGATTCAGGGAGCACAGCAGGAATTCGCTCTGAACGGCTACCGGTTGAAAGCATTTCGTGTAAATCATAATGTAATTTGCTATGGATATACGCTGGAACTTGACCGCATCGGCAGGTTTGACGTGGAGCGCGCAAAAGCCCAGAATATTCCGATGAAATTCTGGAATCGCCTTCAGAAGGGGGAGATTCTTGAGGAAGATGGGAGAACCTACACACCCGACATGGTGCTGGGCCCGGCAAGAAAAGGATTGAAAGTGACTTACACCACAGATACACGTCCTACGGAATCGATAGTGGAGAATGCGAAAAATTCGGATCTTTTCATCTGTGAAGGTATGTACGGAGAACCGGACAAGCAGGTAAAAGCCGTGGAATATAAACATATGACCTTCCGCGAAGCTGCTCAGATGGCAAAACAGGCTCAGGTAAAAGAACTGTGGCTGACTCATTACAGCCCGTCGCTGGTAAAACCGGAAGAATATATGAGACAGGTGACGGATATTTTCCCTAATGCAAAACCGGGCAAAGACAGAAAGACGATGGAATTGGATTTTGAGGATGAATAATACAGGAACGCAATGCATGAGGAGAGGAAGAAAGAGGGACAAAAATTGACACAGGAAACCAAGCAGAACAAAGATGTATTAATTTTGGCAATTGAAAGCTCCTGCGATGAGACGGCAGCAGCTGTGGTGAAGAACGGCCGGGAGGTGCTGTCCAACATCATTTCTTCCCAGATTGCGCTTCATACTCTATATGGCGGAGTGGTGCCGGAAATTGCATCCCGAAAGCATATTGAGAAAATTAATCAGGTCATAGAAGAAGCATTAAGTGAGGCCGAGGTAACCTTGGATGATATTGACGCCATAGGTGTGACCTATGGTCCTGGACTGGTGGGAGCGCTTCTTGTGGGCGTGGCGGAGGCCAAGGCCATCAGCTACGCAAAAAACATTCCATTGGTGGGTGTCCACCACATTGAGGGACATATCTCTGCTAACTATATTGAAAACAAAAATTTAGAACCGCCCTTTGCCTGTTTGGTGGTGTCTGGAGGACACACGCATCTGGTAGTAGTAAAAGATTATGGTGAGTACGAGATCGTGGGCCGCACCAGAGATGATGCGGCCGGAGAGGCATTTGACAAGGTGGCCAGGGCTATAGGATTGGGTTATCCTGGGGGCCCAAAGATCGACCGGGTGGCGAAAGAAGGAAATGCGAATGCCATCGCTTTCCCCAGGGCAAAAGTCGGTGACTCCCAATATGATTTCAGCTTCAGCGGCCTGAAATCAGCGGTACTGAATTATATTAACGGATGCAATATGAAGGGCGAGGAAATTGTAGTTGAGGATGTGGCGGCTTCTTTTCAGAAGGCGGTCACAGATGTACTGGTAGATCATGCTATGAGCGCGGTAAAAGAGTTTGGTTTTCAAAAGCTGGCTATTGCGGGAGGCGTGGCCTCCAACTCGGCGCTGCGCGCCGCTATGAAAGCAGCCTGCAAGAAAAACGGAGTGGAGTTTTACTATCCATCTCCCATATTGTGTACGGACAATGCCGCGATGATCGGTGCAGCAGCTTATTATGATTATAAGAAAGGAGCCCGCTCTGACCTGAGCCTTAATGCTGTGCCAAATTTGAAACTGGGAGAGCGCTGACCAAAAAGGTTACTATTCACGGCCCCTCCGCCAACAGACCTCAGATCATCCGTGCTGCGCACGTCTGCCGCGTCTTACGACGCTTATGTCTGAGGCTGCGAAGCAGGAACCTAAAAAGAAATCAGATTCAAATGGAAACCGGGGAGATTATTTATGAGGAAAGAATATAATGTGGCAATCGTGCTGGCGGCAGGGCGGGGCAGCCGGATGAACAGTCCGGTGCAGAAACAATATCTGACACTTGGCGGTAAGCCGGTTCTGTATTATTCTCTGAAACAGTTTGAAGATTTTGAAGAAATCCAGGAAGTAATCCTGGTAACGGGGGAAAAGGAAATTGATTATTGCAGGGAAAAAATAGTGGATGTTTATGGGCTGCGGAAGGTATCGCAGATCATAGCCGGAGGAAAAGAACGGTATCATTCTGTTTACAACGGATTGCGCGCTGCCCGGGAGTGTGATTATGTATTTATCCATGACGGCGCAAGACCGTTTATTGATGGGAAGATATTATCTGCTGCTATGCAGGCGGTGCGCACTTATCATGCCTGTGTGGTGGGTATGCCTGTAAAAGACACCATCAAAATAGCAGATGAGAACCGGTTTGCAGAGCAGACGCCAAGCAGGGATAAACTCTGGATGGTGCAGACACCCCAGGTGTTTTCTTATTCTCTTATAAGGGAAGCATATGAGAGACTTTTTGAACAGAAGATAACAGATATAACAGATGACGCCATGGTATTGGAGCGCATGCAAGGTTATCCGGTGAAATTGGTAGAAGGCTCTTATCAGAATATCAAATTGACAACTCCGGAAGACCTCATGATCGCGGAAACTTTTCTGGGCGTTACTATTCACGGTTCCTCCGCCAACAGACCTCAGACCATCCGTGCTGCGCAGTCTGCCGCGTCTTACGACGCTTATGTCTGAGGTTGTAGGGGAGGTTCCTGCTTCGCATGCCTTGTTTGAAATCGGGTTCTGTCTTGTCCATGCAAGCATAACAAGCCAGAACCTGTCTTGTCCACGCAAGCATAACAAGCCAGAACCTGTCTTGTCCATGCAAGCATAACAAGCCAGAACCTGTCTTGTCCATGCAAGCATAACAAGCCAGAACCCGATTTCAAACAGGCTGTGAATAGTAACTTCTGGGTTCAAAAAATCAAAAAACGGTGTTGACAGAATGAAAGTTTGATGATATTATTTTATTTGCGCTGAATTGGAGAGGTATCGAAGTGGTCATAACGAGGCGGTCTTGAAAACCGTTTGTCCGCAAGGGCGCGTGGGTTCGAATCCCACCCTCTCCGCTGTCGGATCCTTTCCGGCGTAAAAAGAATAAACCGTATTATTCGGGCAATGTGGAGAAGTACCCAAGCTGGCCGAAGGGACACCCCTGGAAAGGGTGCAGGTCGTTAATAGCGGCGCGAGGGTTCAAATCCCTCCTTCTCCGCTCATCACATAAAAAGTGATTTGATATTCAAAAAATTGATTGACAAAAAACTTTGAGTGTGATAACATTTATAAGCTGGTGAACAGCAAAGAGTACATTGATAACTGAACAGTGAAACAACCTTGAAAAATTCTAAAAGTTTTATTTTTTAAGGAACGACGACTAAAAAGTCGTAAAACCTAAACAGCAG
>CADCMM010000035.1 GCA_902802515.1 uncultured Lachnospiraceae bacterium | reverse complement strand
GGCAAATGTAACGCAGCAAAGTGAAGGTAGGAAACTATGTTTTCAGCAGGCATTATTCCTTACAAGCCGTCATTACGCAGTGGGTGTTCCAGAAATTATAGATTAGGAAACACTTGATGTGTTTCCTAATCTACGCATCTCCGAGACACTGTATGAGATAGGCTATTCGATTGATGAAATTCGTTTTTCGACCACATCAACTGCTTTCTCGCATTTGCTTCTTACTTTTCCTAATTCAAACAGTTTTCTTCGCACGATATCCACCAACGTGCAGGCTATGTAGATCAAAACCGCAGTTGCAAGCACTGCCAAAACCGCTAAGGGCGCTGGCAAACTGCGATAACCGGAAAAGGCTCCTTTTAAAATATTCCCAAAGACCAGCGGATGGGTGTGTATCAGATAAACGGAAAAGGCTAAGGGGGATAAATATGTGATCCACTTTTTTACTTTCTCGCTTTTGATCTCCAGTGTTTCAAAAATAAGGAGCAAACATACGGCACAGAGAAGTATGGTTGGCGCTGTATAACTGGTAAACAATCTGCCGAATTTCGCCTCCCCATACACTTTTCTCGTATAATTCTCCATTCCGATCTTAAATATCCAGGAAAATGATGCCATCCCGAAATAAGCCAGCAGGTACTTCCATTTCTCCCATCGGCGGAAATGGCACTTTCTGATGCATGCCCCCAGCAGGTATAGTACGGCAAGCCATACAAAGCTGTATCCTCCCACCAGCTGCAGGAAATCAGAGCCATTAACTTTGGGCAATGCAGTTGCTACAGAAAACAGTAAGAACAGCACCAATGCCAGTTTTTTTAATTCCTGCTCTTCCAGAGCGTTCACCAGTCTGTTAAGGTAAGGCACCACGAAAAACAGTCCCACATAGGCGCTGAAATACCAGTAAGTTTTCCACCCCACCGGGAAAATAGCATTCCACAGGCTGCCCTCCATCAGCAGTTCAGGGGAAAAAATGCGAAACAGCAGTGTGATCCCCGCTGAGTAGAAAAATACCTGCAACCACAGTTCCAGAATGCGGGCAGGACGATGTTTACTGTCCACTCCCACATATCCTGAAATCAATCCATAGCAATCTACTGCACAATAGGCGCAGGTCTCCACAAACCAGCAAGAATAGTAGACCGTTTCTCTTCCGGTGACCCGTACCATAGCGCCCCCCTGTCCCAGGACATGAAGATTCACGATCAAAAACATACTGAGCATCCGAAGCAGATCCAGGCCATAATTTCTGTTTTTAGACAACATAGTTTTCTCCATATGTATATTGCAGTATCAGATGACAGAAAATCCCTTTGCCGCAATGCATTCCTCTGCCTCCCAGATATCTTCCGCGTCAAAAACCATGACCGGTTTGCCGGAATTGCGATTGAAGGACAGATAAATATAGTTTACATTAATATTGCTCTCTGACAAAGCCATAAGAAGACGGTTCAGATTTCCCACTTTATCTTCTACTTCCACTCCCATCACATCAGTAAGTCGGCACAGATACCCCGCCTGTTTCAATGCATCCCTGGCTTTTTCAGGATCAGAGACCACCATACGGATAATGCCGTACTCCGCGCTGTCGTTTGTTACCGATCCCCATATATTAATCTGCTCTTCCTGCAGCACTCCCGTAATTTTCTGCATAGTTCCTTTTCGGTTCTCCGCAAATATGGATAATTGTTTGAGCATAATATTCCTCCTGCATTTGTGTTCTTTTCTTTTCAGTATTCCTGTCCATTGTAGTTTTTTCTGCACAGGAAGTCAATGATATTCCCAAAACTTAATCTACCCGCTTTACCGTTATCTTCTGTCCCAGACTATAAGGTGTGATCTGATAGACATAATAATTGATCCAGTTCGTATACAAGTTATTGGCATGAGAACGCCACATCAAGAGCGGCTTATTCGTCGGGTCATCACCCTGATAATAATTTTTCGGCAGATCAATGGGAAGCCCTTTGCCCAAATCCCTCTTGTACTCCCCATCCAGTGTAACACGGTCATACTCCGGATGGCCCATAACATAAATCTGCCGCCCGTCCTTTGTCATAGCCAAAAATACCCCCGCTTCCTCTGACTCTGCCAGTATCACCAAATCCTCACAGGCAGCAATATCATCTCTGGAAACTTCCGTATGGCGGGAATGGGGTGCCAGAAAAACATCATCAAATCCCCTCACAAGAGGAATCTTTCGGTTTGAAACCTTATGCCAGAACAGACCAAACATCTTATGGTGCAGCATTTTCTTCTGCAAGCCAAAATGATGATATAATGCGGCCTGCGCTCCCCAGCACAAATGAATCGTGGAAGTGACATGCTCTTTCGTCCAGTCCAAAATCTCAGTCAGTTCCTGCCAGTAGTCCACCTTCTCAAACTCCATCTGCTCTACCGGAGCTCCGGTAATGATCATCCCGTCAAAATCCTGATCCCGGACATCCTCAAAATTCAGATAAAATTTGTTCAAGTGGCTGGTAGATGTATTTTTTGACTCATGGCTTGCCACATGCAAAAATGTGACATTAACCTGTATCGGTGTATTGGATAGGGATCGCAAAAGCTGCAGTTCTGTCTCTTCTTTCAGCGGCATCAGATTTAAAATCGCAATCTCCAGCGGACGGATATCCTGATGCTCTGCTCTTCCCTCATCCATCACAAATATATTTTCCCGCTCCAGTTTTTCTCTGGCGGGCAGATCTCCCTGTACTCTGATCGGCATTTTCTTACCTATCCTTTCCTAGTATTCGTTCTTTCCCTGCTTCCAGAGAATCCGTGTTTCCCTAGTATAGCTGTTCTTAAATAACTCGGGCAAGCATTCGTCGCATTAATCGAGTTATTTTGCGACAGCTATACTAGTTCAGCATATGCAGGAATTCACTTTCCGTTATGATGGGAATCCCAAGCTGTTTTGCTTTTTTATTTTTTGAGCTTCCGGACGCGGCGTCATTGTTAATTAAATAATCCGTTTTGGCGGAAACCGAACCGGTCACCTTTCCTCCGTGCTGCTCAATTACCGCTTTCACTTCATTTCGGTTGGAAAAATGCTCCACACTTCCGGTGATCACAAAAACCTTCCCCGCAAATTTTTGTGTCTCATTTGTAATCTCCGGTTTCTCAATCTCCAGTTCTTGGAGCAGTTCGTCCAGCACTTTTTGGTTTTTCTCATCTGCAAAGTAATCTACAAAGGTTCCCGCGATCACTGCTCCGATACCATCAATCAATGCCATCTCTTCTATCGTGGTATGACGTATCTTCTCCAGATCATAATGGTAAGCCTTGCATATCATTTTCGCGTTGGCTACCCCTATATTTGGAATGCCCAGGCTGTAGATCAATCTTGACAGCGTTGTTTTTCTGGCTGTTTCAAGGCTGTTTATCAAATTTTCATAAGATTTTTCTCCGAACCCCTCCATCTGCACAATCTCTTCTCGATGCTGCGATAAGTGGAATATATCTGAAAAGCTGTGAATAAAACCACGAGCAATAAATTTTTCCAGGGTCGCCTCCGAGAGCCCGTCAATGTTCATGGCGTCTCTGCTGGCAAACAGGGTAAATGCCTTTATCTTCTTTGCCTGGCAGTCCGGATTGGTACAGTAGAGTGTCTCCACATCATTTATTCTGTGAATGTTGGTCTCCCCGCCGCATACCGGACAATGCTTCGGAATCTCCATTGTCTGACTTCCCGTAAGGTTCTCAGCAATCTGGGGGATGATCATATTAGCTTTATACACCGTGATCAGATCACCGATACCAAGCTTCAAATTTTTCATGACACTAAGATTATGCACACTGGCACGGCTGACTGTCGTCCCCTCCAGTTCTACCGGCTCAAAAATAGCTACAGGATTGATGAGGCCGGTTCTGGAGGCACTCCACTCAATCTCCAACAGGTGTGTTTCTTTCAGTTCATCTTTCCATTTGAACGCAAAAGCGTTTCTGGGAAATTTGGCAGTCCTTCCAAGAGATTCTCCGTACGCAATATCATCATAAAGCGCAACCAGTCCATCCGATGGGATGTCATAATGCCCAATCTTCTCAGCAAAATACTGCATCACCTCGTCCAGCGTATCTTTTACAGCCACCTTATACTCCACCACGTCAAATCCCTGATCTGACAGCCAGCACATTTGCTCCTCTCTGGAATTTTTAAAATCAATGTCCTCTGCCTTCACCAGAGAAAAGGCATAGAACTGCACATTTCTTCTGGCCGTAACCTCATTATTCAGTTGGCGCACTGAACCACTGCACAAATTTCGCGGATTTTTGTATTTTGCGTCAGCTTCTTCTATTTCCTCGTTGATTTTCTCAAAATCATGGTAGGAGATTACCGCCTCACCCCGCAGGATCAATTCTCCCTGATAGGGGATGTTCAGAGGAATATTCTGAAATACTCTGGCATTATTGGTAATGACCTCACCGATCTCGCCGTTCCCTCTGGTCACCGCTTTAAACAGTCCCCCATCCCGATAAGTCAACACCACAGTCAGTCCATCCAGCTTCCACGAGATCAATGTGGGCTGATTTCCGATAAAACTGCGCAAAACCTCTACGTCCTTCGTTTTATCCAGGGAAAGCATGGGTGTCTCATGACGTTCCTTTGGCAGTTCATCCACCGCCTCATAACCCACTGTCACCGTTGGACTTCCGGCCAGCACCATTCCCGTCTCTGTCTCCAGCATAACCAGTTCATCATACAGGCGGTCATACTCCAGATTACTCATGATCTCCCGGTCTTCCTGATAGTACGCTTTCCCTGCTTTTCGTAAAACGGCAGATAATTCTTTCATGCGTTCTATTTTCTCACGGTTTGCTTCCATCCCTTTTTTCTCCGTTTCCATTGATTTCTATCATGCGTAGCAGCTGTTTATCTCTGGGCTCTATACTTTCGTTCCGTATTGTTCTCTGATTTTTCCAATGCACCAAGTAATTCTGCCGTTTCCTGTCGGCTCAGGTGTCTATATTGCCCTGCGCTCATCCGCCCCAACTGGATGTTCATGATCCGTACCCGCACCAGACGAACCACATGATATCCAAAGGCTTCGCACATTCTCCGTATCTGACGGTTCAATCCCTGGGTAAGCACGATACGGAAGCGGTTTTCTCCCGCCATTTCTACCCGGCAGGGTCTGGTCACCGCATTGAGTTCTTTGAGAGACACACCCCCGGACATTTTTTTTAAGAATTCCGGAGTGATTTTCTTATCTACTGTCACCAAATATTCCTTTTCATGATAGTTCCCTGCCTTCATAATCTTATTCACCAGATCACCACGGTTTGTCATCAGGATCAGACCCTCGGAGTTCTTATCCAGACGGCCGACAGAGAATACCCGTTTCGGATAATTGACCAGTTCCTCCAGCGTAGGATCCCCCCACTTCTTCTCCGTAGTACAAACCACGCCTACGGGCTTATTTACTGCCAGCAGGATCATCTCTAATTCAGCCTCAACAGGTCTCCCATCCACAAGTACATTCTGACTGCTTTTTATTTTCTGCCCCATACACCCCGGCCTGCCGTCCACGGTCACCCGCCCGGCCTCGATGAGACGGTCTGCCTCCCTTCGGGAGCAGATACCGGCATCGCTGATCCACTTATTCAGGCGAATTTCACTGCTCTCGGAATGCTTCATCCGGATTACCTCTTTCTTCCCTAATCGTTTACATAAAAATGAGGTTATCGTACTCTTTGACTTTTGTCAATCTCTACGACAACCCCCATCTTTGTTATTTTCTGTTTAGTTTGCTGGCTGGAGATACTCTGACTTTACATATCCTTCGATCGTATAAGAACCGGTATTGTAACTGATCTGACACCAACCATCCTGCGCATCCTGAATCTTAGTAACCGTGTCACCCTGAGTAAGCACTCCCATAATTGCGGAAGAGGTATCCGGCGCCTGACGAATATTCAGACTGGCAGCTGCACATATCATCTCGCCCGTTTCTGAATTATCGCCGGAAGCATCATCTTCGCCGTTTTCCGCTGTGCTTCCCTCACCAGCATTTGAACTGTCCAGAGAATCCATAAATTCCTTCAATGCAGGATCACTGGCTTTCGCCTCCTCGCATTTTTTGTTTACATCGGCAATCAGCGCCTGCACGTCTGCGTCTGAGGAAACTGACGCAATATAATCTGCCACTTCCTGGCTGGCTTTTCGGTCAGAAACCACCAGATTTCCTTCTTCATTCGTAGTCAGATAAAGCATTGTCAGGCTGGGAACTTCCGTATCGATATTGGCGATCTTTCCCTCATAATATGTATAAACAACAAAGGAATTATCTACCGGTCCTTTCTTGGAATAGGTAGAAATATTATTGTAGCTTTGGATCACATTATTCTGAAGAATGCTCTCTTTCACTTCTTCATTCCACGGATCACAGATCGTTTCCAGAGCGGCAATATCTTTTGCTGCTGCAGCTTCATAATACTTCTTTACCAAGGTCAAAATTGCCGAGTCATCTTTGGTCAGACTGGATGTCCCCTGTGCAGCGGTCTCTGCCTGTGCTGAGGCTTCTGTCCGTACCGTATTATCCTCACCTTCTGTGGCTGCCTGCTGTATATTCTCTGTTTCTGCAGTCTCGCTTGTTTTCACACTTTCCGTGGCTTCCTTGTTGGACGAGCCGCTGCCCGATGTCCCTGTGACCAGACGCACAACACAGAAAGCAATGATCAATATCAGGATGATTGCCAGACCCAGCAAGATATACCTCAGATTGTCTGAAAGCCATTCTCTAAAATCATCTAACATATGTGTTACCTCCAACTTCGCTCAGTCTATCGTCTCTGTCGGAACGCATCTGGAGGGATTCGAACCCCCGACACGCGGTACCGGAAACCGCTGCTCTATCCCCTGAGCTACAGATGCCTAAAAACTATTATTTATCATACCACAATTTGTGCATATTGTCAAACATTTTGAAAAATTGGGCGTAAAGCAAAAGAATATAGGATGTTTTACGCCCAACCAGGAAGATGGTTCCCTCGTTTTATCTATATCACATTTACTTTTTTTCTGTATTTCGCTTTTTTAACCGAAGCAAACTACAACCCCCGGCGAACACGCAAAGACCAGCTATACCAAGCACGCCAGCAATAGGTGTCCTATCTCCTGTTTTTGGAACTGTTTGATCTGCCGCAGCCTGGTGTTTTTTCGATGCCTCTCTTTCCTCTGTCTCGGTTTCCGCAGTTACTTCTGTTTCAATTTCCGTTTGTATCTCTGTCTCCTCTTCCAGAATCTGGTCAAGCATAATGACTTTCTGTATCTCCAAACTGTCTGTCAGCTCAAAAAGAATACTTTCAGCCACATCATATCCTTTTGGAGCTGTGACCTCTGTCAGAGTGTACCAACCTGCCCTCAATCCAATGATTCGATGAGGCGTCGTCCCTGAGATCCACTGATCCACCACTTTTCCATTCTCATCCGTTATGGTCAGGGACGCTCCAGGAAGTTCCTCTCCTCCCGTGATGTCCTGTTTTGAAATTTCCACCACATTCGCCGTATTGGTCAATTTTATTTTATATTCCGCCTGATCATGAATATGTCCGTTCTCATCTACCGTAATCTCATAAATCGTGTTATCCAGCACATAGCCAGCCAGCGTTTCCTTCTCCTGCAGGCAATAGGTCGTGTTATGCTTCAGATTGTCAAATTGGAGCGTCCCGTTCTGATCTGTCGTTCCCTCCGCTTCTTTTTCAGTCTGCTCATGACCATTCTCTTCTGCGCCATCTTCTGATACCTTCTCCCACAGTCTGAACGTTACACCTGCCATAGCCGTATTCTGCCGCGAATCCAGTTTTGTGATTAACAGCGATGTCTTTTGATTTTCAATGATCATATCCGCGATGATAGGATCTTTCGGATCCCCATCTTCCGTATCTTTGAGAACCGTTTCATATTTCTCTGAATTATTAGCGTAATACTCCCCCGGTTGGATTTCCTGTATGAAATAGCTGCCAAGGTAGAGTTCCCGGCTCATTGCCATTCCCCTTTCATCTGTAAAGATCGTATCCACCACGGTGCCGGCTCTCAATTCCTTTTCTTCCCCATCCAGGATTTCTGTCCTCACATTACCGCTGCCATCCTGAATATCGTCTTTTACCGTTACTTGAAAAACAAATCCTGACCCGCAGTGTACTCCGGTGTTTTGATCCACCTTAGTGATACTGACCCTTCCTTTTTTCGGAGTATCTTCGCAGACCAAAACCAACGGTTCTTCAAAAACAGTGTTTTCTCCTACCTCAAAAGTGATAGGGTCCGCCAATTCATAGCCTTTGGGGGCTTCCCTCTCCACCAGAGTATATACTCCGCCCTTCAACGACTTCGTAAGATGAATTTCCCCTGTCTCATTGGTGGTAAACGTATCGATATAACCGTCAAAAGTAGGCATTCTCACCGCCTTCCCCCGGTTGTCCAATATCTGGAATTTTGCGGAATTTTCCGTAACAAGTCTGCCTGAATCCCGATCTTTTTTCTGAATACAAAGATATGCCTCATACGGTTTATTGGTTACTACATACATCTGTTCTGCGCCCTCCTGCGCAATCTCGACCTTAATATGTCTGATTCCCTGATACCCTTTCGGCGTTGTCTCAGGATCTTCCGACAGATACCAGTTTCCATATATAAGTTCTTTTCGCTGCGTAGCAGCATAACCGTATCGATCCGTTGTGATGGTAACCGGGGCAACACTGCTGTCTTCATGTACCAGTTTAAACCTGATGTTTTCCAATGTACCTGCATCATACAGATCCTGAAGAACCGATTCTTCCATATCATCATCCAGATATTTCATGAGAGCCAGACTTCCCCGTATAATTGTCTCCTCAGAAATTACTTCATAAACAACAGGCGTATCTTTTTGATCCATCTCAACTTTATGCACACTGGAATCCGGCAGATATCCTTTTGGCGCCCTGGTCTCTTTGATGTAGTATTCCGCCAGGCGCAGGTCGGAGCTGATGGCTTCCCCATTTTTATCCGTGATCAGGGTTTCCACGATCTCGCTGCAGTCTGCGTCTTTGTAAATGGTATATTCCGCTCCCTCAAAAGATGCCTGACTGGTTTGTGGATAGAACTCGCCCGTCTGTGCGTCCTTCTTCTTTATCTTAATTTTCTTCTTGATCGGAGCGTCTTCTAACTCAACTTCGATCGCTCTGCCCGGAGTATCAACCCTTACCTCATAGATTTTATTATCCAGCAAAAATCCGGAGGGAGCAGCAAGTTCCTTCACATAATAGGTACCCAACGGAAGGTCTGTTTCCGCATATCCCTTTGAATCCGTTGTCAGCTGAGCTGCTTTCTGCGTGCAGAGAGCGTCATAATAAACTCCATAGACCGCATGGGAGAATTCGTAGTTTCCATTGTACGGCACCGACTTCTTTGTCTCAGCATCTGCCTTTTGAAGACTTAGTCTGCCATTCTGCGGCCACTCCACCTCAAAAGAGAGCGACTTATCCCCGGAATAATAAGAGAATCCCACATCCTGATGGTCTCCTCCCTTCACCAGTTTCATGGCGGTAAAATCGGTAGCGTACGTCGTCTTAACCGTATATTCCTGCTCCCCGCCAACCGTGCCTGATGCTTCCAGATGAAACTTGTCTCCGCCGGATAGCATTGCCATACCGGTGAAACGCTCCCCTGTCGTCTCATTGACCAGAACAACGCCTCCCGGAAGTGTAATTTTCCCTTTGTTTTCCGCGTTTGTTTTATATCGGATCGTCTGGGAAATGCTGACGCCCTGATCCTGACTATAGGACGCAGTTACCTTGTCTTTGCTGAGCTGCGTGGCAGGCAACGGAAGTTTTGTCAATTCCTTTGCTATCTTCTTCACTGTGCTGACGCCATGATCATTGAGTACATCCGCAACCGGCTCGGTGGTGTACATATAATTCCACTGCCCGCTCTCTCCCTGATAGATATAGGATAAAATATAATGTGTTACACAGTAATACTCATCATTGGTGGTGCAGTCCTTTCCATTGTTATTCAACAATTCTTTCAGATTAACTGACCCGGAACCGTCCGCATACTCCACATCCGTTCCCCATGCCGGACCTCCGTAAAGATAATACAATGCCTTTATCATCGTCTTATTCTTAGCAGTTGTTCCCGTTAATTCTACTGCCTGATCCTTATCATAGACATCCCCGCTTCCCGGACTGTTCGCCGCGGGTTGAATACAGTAGGCAATTCTTGTGGTCTTCGTCCCGTCATCCTCATAAAATACCACCTTTTTTCTGGAAGTCATCGCCAGATTCAGCGAATCACTTTGCATACTGGACGGCGCCTTGGGAAAATCAGGATACTCTGAACAGGTCAGTGTAAATTTGTCCGGGACTGCTGTTTCTTCATCGCCTCCTGCATTTGCCGGGGACAAGACTTCCTCTTCGTCCCTTTCTGTTTGCTCCTCTTCTGTTTGCTCCATTTCTGCAAGAACTACCACGTCTGTTTCCGGCATCAAGAACCAGTATAGCTGTGTTTCCTCTTCGTAGTGCATCTCCTGCTCAGATTCCTTAGTCAATATAACAGCCGGATCATCCGCCTCTATCATTGCAGCAATTTCATACGCGCCATGGCTCTGTGCCTGGTCATTTTCATCACAGGCATATGCTTTTATAGAAAACATTTGTTCCTCAAATGTCCATTTCACGCGAAAACCTACCCTCTCCCCAGGCAAATATTCCGTCACTGTACGCTCCAACGCCACAGAAAACAGTTCACTCTCCTCGAAATATACCCTATAGGCAGCTGCTGCATCCGCAGAAGCCTCTGTGTCTGGCTCCGTCTGGTACTCTTCTGTTTGCATTTCGCTCTCTTTCAACGAATTGTTTTCCTCAGCAGGAGTTTTATTTATTTCTGTCTCTTCCGTTATGTATATTTCCTGAACACTGACATCCTTGGTCTGTATATCTGTTGCGTTTTCTTCCGCCGAAATTTTTTCTGTCATATCCGGCACATTATCATCTTCCGTCTCTTCTAATCTGATTTCCTCCGCCGTCTCAGATAATTCTGCAGTGTACTCCTGTTCGCTTTCCTGCTCCTTGGCATACAGCGCAATCATCGGAACCTGTAAAACAGCATATAACAGGATCAATGCCACTGAACCTGACAGCCATCTTTTTTTTCCCTGTTTTCTCTTTTTTATATCAAATGATGTTCTGTGTCTTCTGCTCTTTCTCGTCTGTTTCATTCTATCTGTCACCTTTCTCCTATACCTGCATTAATACACTTAAATTTTTTTGTCCTCTGTCATATTGATAGACAGCATCCGCCAGTACTTCTTCCGGTTCCACCTGCGTCTCATTGATCTCCTGAACCATCTCCAGAAGCATCCTCTCATCTGACACCACGGCTGCCGGTACGATCAGACACTCATGTACGGAACTGGGCAGTATATAATAATTGTCCTTCAGTTTTTCTCCGATTTTTTCCAGGATTTCCGCGTCTGTCATCCAGACAGCCCCAAAGCTTTTGTCCTTGTTTGAAAGAACGAATAAGGGTACCTCCTGAGAGGAATCCTGCAAAAGTTCCGTGTTCATCATGGAATTTATCAATTCTGACATGCTTCTGAAATCCCAGGGAAGCATTCTTTTTGTATTTCGCACCGCCGCATCGTGGAGTGTCTTTTCATCGATTCCCCACATCCCCAGGTGTTCTCTACGAATCAATACTGCTGCCATGCCAATAGTTTCATGCTCCATGACGCAGTAGTAAACAATTGCAAGATTCAAAAATATCCGATGCGGTACTTCATCCAGGATCTTTTTGTTTTTTTCAAAATTGATCAATCTGCATACTACATGCGTCTTCATTTTTTCCGTTTCCGTAAAAAAAGAAGTATCCAGATTTCCAATTCGCTTTCCGCGATAATAACATCCCATAATCCTTGCTATGATTACATCCATAGATGTTCCGGACAGGTACTCCCGATAATACCCGTTCAGATATATGGCAGGTGAAATATGATTGCCCTGTTCCAGAATTGAAAGACTGTCCAGCTTAACTGAATTGTTTTTCAATACAGGTATAATCCGCGTACGCACCTCCTTTCCTATCCGTTTTTTTACCCGCAGTTCAATTTGCTGCAGAAATTCTTCGTAACTCAATAAACCGCTTCCTTTCCATATAAAATTTTTGTCTGGAATGTAAGTATTCCGTGAACAGTGAAAAATGTGCGAAACGCACTATGAAGCACCAAGGTGCAAGATCGATATTGATACTATAACACAACTGTCAGTATTTTGCAAGTTGTTTTTTAATATATAGTTAACTCATTTTGTTTGTGATTATTTATTTGAGAATTATTGTAAGTTGCTTTAAATATAGAAAGGGCTGCGGCAATAAGAATGAATCTCATTGTCACAACCCTGTTTTTTATTTTTATACTGCATTATACATTCTCTATCTGCCAGTCAATGGGCGTCAATCCGTTCTGCTCCAGGAACTCATTTGTCCTGGAAAATGGACGGCTGCCGAAAAATCCTCGATATGCTGATAGCGGACTGGGATGCGGTGCTTCCAATATAAGGTGCTTTGGATTGGTGAGCATTGATTTTTTCATCTGAGCAGGCCTGCCCCACAGTATAAATACTATTGGCCGATCCTGTTCATTCAGGACACGGATCGCCGCATTTGTAAACTCCTCCCAGCCAATCCCCCGATGAGAGTTGGCCTGATGAGCCCGAACTGTCAGAACTGTATTAAGTAAAAGTACCCCCTGCTTCGCCCATTTTGTCAGATATCCGTTATTCGGTATGTAACACCCCAGATCATCGTGGAGTTCCTGATAAATATTCACAAGAGAAGGTGGAATGTCCACATCCGGTTTGACGGAAAAACAAAGCCCGTGAGCCTGACCGTCTCCATGATAAGGATCCTGTCCCAATATTACTGCTTTTACCTCATTCAGCGGGGTAAGTTCAAAAGCATTAAAGATGTCATTCGCAGGTGGAAAAATCAGCCTGGTACGGTACTCTTCCATAACTTTCTTATATAGTTTTGCATAATATGGTTTCGAAAACTCCGGTTTTAACGGAGATAACCAGTCATTGCTGATTGCGCCCATTCCAAACTCCTCTCTTCGTATCTTACAGCCTCACCGAAACACCCCGTTCAGCCAAATATGCCTTTACTTCCCTGACCTCCAGTTCTTTATAGTGGAACAAGGATGCTGCAAGAGCAGCGTCCGCACCTCCTCTAGTCAACGCGTCATAAAAATGCTCCTTCGTTCCAGCGCCACCTGAAGCGATGACAGGAACAGATACATTGTCCGCGATCATTCGGGTCAATTCCAGATCATACCCTGCCTTAGTCCCGTCGCAGTCCATGCTGGTCAGTAATATCTCGCCTGCTCCCAGCCGATCCGCTTTCATAGCCCATTCCACCGCGTCAATTCCCATATCGACGCGCCCGCCGTTCTTGTACACGTTCCATCCGCTGCCATCTGCTCTTCGTTTCGCGTCAATGGCCACCACCACACACTGGCTTCCAAACTTATCCGCCGCATCGCAAATCAGCGTGGGATTCATAATGGCGGCTGAGTTAACAGAAATTTTGTCGGCTCCTTCTCTCAGCAGTACTTTAAAATCCTCTACCGTTCGGATACCTCCTCCTACCGTAAACGGAATAAAAACCGTTTCTGCCACTTTACGCACCATATCTACCACGGTTTTCCTGGCATCCGAAGATGCAGTGATATCCAGAAACACCACTTCATCGGCGCCGGCTTTGTCGTATGCAGCCGCAATTTCTACCGGATCACCGGCATCTTGCAGGTTCACAAAATTTACGCCTTTCACCACCCGCCCTGCATGTACATCCAGGCATGGTATGATTCGTTTCGTAAACATCCCTCTCTCCTCCCTGTTTCTTTACGAAATATGAATGAAATTATCCAAAATCTTTAGTCCCAGATCACTGCTCTTCTCCGGGTGGAACTGACACGCAAACACATTTCCTTTTTCCACCGAGGCATGGATCTGAGTGCTGTAATACGTAGAGGCTTTTACTATCTCCGGATCCGATGCCTTCAGATAGTAAGAATGGACAAAATAAACATAGGTGTTTTCCGGAATACCGCGAAACAGCCTTCCATTATGTTCCAGATGAAGAGAGTTCCAGCCCATATGAGGAATTTTTAACCCTTCTGTTTCAGGAATACGCAGGATTTCTCCCCCCAGAATACCAAGGCCAGCCACCCCCGGACTTTCCTCACTGCCGGAAAAAAGCAGCTGCAGCCCAAGACATATGCCCAGGAAGGGGATTTTCTGTTCAACCGCCTCATAAATCACCTGATCCAGATCATATTTTCTCAGATTCTCCATAGCGTCTCCAAAAGCGCCTACCCCGGGCAGGATAATGTGATCCGCTGCCAGAATCGTCTCTCTGTCTCTGGTAATCACCGTCTGCGCCCCAAGTTTTAGCAGAGCCTTCTCCACACTTTTCAGATTGCCGGCTCCGTAATCTATAATCCCTATCATTTTTTCCCTTTCTATAATTTGTTTGTTTTTATCTTAAAGAAACACTGATGAAATCAGCATTTTCTTAGATACCTCCGGTGGATTGCAAATCATTTTTCAGTATGGAAACCGCATTTTCCCATATGGATATTCCCCGATCACCAATATTATCCGGCAGCTGCCAAAATGTTTCATTGACCCGGATCAGTCTGGACTTCAAATGGAATGCGGCGGTTCTTTCAAACGGAAACCGTATCACCTGCGGCGCGGAAAATCCCACTCCAAGTTCCAGCATACACAACCTGTGGTTCAGTGTGGCTGTCAACCAGTTTAAATACGCATTCCACTGCTCCGGTATGTTTTGCTCCGGCTTTCCTTTCGCAAATGGCGCGGTAATAAAAAAGTCCAGAAGCTCCGACTGAAAAATAAGATTGTCTTCATTCTGTGTCACTACAAAATAAGGTTTTCCACTGATCAGCCTATCCAATGAGGCGTAGGCGCGCAGAAGTTCTTCCTCCGTATGCAGCTTAGAATCTGCCTGAAATTCCTCGCCTATCCCCACCAGCACAAACTCTGCCTTTTCTATTTCTTCGTGAATCGTTTGATATGGAGTTTCATTCATGAATCTTGTTCCTCTTTCTTTTCTGCCAGATACTGTCCCATCAGTACTCCCATCATAGACGCCATCATCAGCCCTCTGGTCCATCCGCTGGAATCTCCCAGACAGTGGAAGCCTTTCAAAGATGTATTGAAATGATCGTCCATTTTTACCCGGTTGCTGTAAAATTTCAGTTCCGGGGAATATAGCAGGGTTTCCTCCGAGGCAAAGCCGGGAACCACCTCATCCAATGCCTTAATAAAATTGATAATATTCGTCATGGCACGATATGGCATAGCTGCTGTGATATCTCCCGCTTCCGCGTCCGGCAGAGTCGGTTTTACATTGGACTGGCTCAGTTCTTTCGGCCAGGTTCTTTTTCCATCCAGAATATCCCCAAAACGCTGCACAAGAATATGTCCGGCGCCCAGCATGTTTGTCAGCTCCCCCACCTTTTGTGCATAGGCAATGGGCTGATTGAAGGGAGCATTGAAATTGTGGGAACAGAGAATCGCCAGATTCGTATTGTCCGATTTTAATTCCTTGTAGGAATGTCCGTTCACCACCGCCAGATCATTATCATAGTTTTCCTGACTGACAAAACCGCCCGGATTCTGGCAGAAGGTACGCACTTTATTTTTAAACGGCTGGGGATAACCCACCAGTTTTGATTCATACAGCACCTTGTTTACCTTTTCCATGACCTCATTGCGCACCTCGACACGCACGCCAATGTCCACTGTTCCCGGCTCATGCGCTATACCGTATTTTGCACACATTTTCTCCAGCCAGTCTGCGCCGCGCCGACCGGTGGCAACTACCACATCATCTCCGTACAGCTTCCGCTCTTCTTTTCCGTTAGTGATGATCACACCGCCGCATACTTGCCCCTCAATGATAAGGCGGCTGCACTCATAGCCAAAAATCAGTTCCACACCCTGTGCCAGCAGATAATGTTCAATAGACAGATAAATTTCCTGCGCTTTTTCCGTCCCCAGATGGCGGATGGGACAATCCACCAATTTTAGTCCCGCCTTGATGGCCCGGCGGCGTATTTCCCGAACTTCTTCCGGATTTTCCAATCCTTCCACATGGGTATCGGCGCCGAATTCCAGATAGATTTTATCCGTGTAACCTATCATCTCCTGGGCAAACTCAGATCCGATCAGATCAGGAAGATTTCCTCCTACTTCGTAGCTGAGAGAAAGTTTTCCATCTGAAAAAGCGCCGGCACCGGAAAAACCTGTCGTGATATGGCAGTACGGTTTACAGTTTACACACTTTTTTGTCCTATTCTTAGGACAACGACGTTCTTCGATGGGTTTGCCTTTCTCCACGATCACGATCCTCTTCCCCGGCTGCCTGCGCACCAGTTCCAGCGCAGTAAAAATGCCCGCCGGACCTGCGCCGATAATTACCACATCATATTTTGACATAATACCTGATCCTCTCCAATCAATAATACTATTGCTCATTATAGCATATATCATTTTATAAAAAAAGAACTTCAAGTAAAAAGGAGCGTCACTTTCAAGCGACACTCCTTCGTGCAATTCTCTATTTCTTTCGCTGTCTATACCGGATACGCTTTATTTTTCTCGTCAGCTGCCTTCGGATCCACCTTAGTCTGTTGTGCCTCTCTGTACTTGAAAAACTCGGTAGCTACCTGCGGGAACAGTGCATAGGACAATACATCCTCATCCTGCTCTTTCCACTGAGCCATCTCTTTCTCCAGCTTATCCAGTTCCGGAGCAAGATCGTCCGCCGGACGGTGTGTGATGACCGGAGTATCACCGATACACTTTTTCTGTACTTCCGGATTGAACGGTTTTACCGTTGCGCCGTACTTGCCGGACAGAATATCCTTGGTCTCTTTTGTCACCATCTTATATCTCTCGCCCATGATTACATTGAATACTGCCTGAGTACCAACGATCTGTGAGGATGGCGTTACCAGAGGCGGCTCGCCCAGGTCTTTTCTTACCCGCGGCACTTCCTCCAGCACATCGTAGAACTTATCTTCCGCATGCTGTTCTTTTAACTGAGAAGTCAGGTTGGACAGCATTCCGCCAGGAACCTGATACAGCAACGTCTTGATATTGACACCCATATTCTTCGGATTCAGCAGACCGCTCTCCAGAGCCTCATCACGGATCGGACGGAAGTAGTCAGCAATTTCCGCCAGCAGTTTCTGGTCAAAACCGGTGTCGTAAGGAGTTCCCTTGAAGGTCTCTACCATAACCTCGGTGGCCGGCTGGGACGTACCAAGAGCAAATGGGGACATAGCCGTATCGATCACATCAACGCCTGCCTCCACTGCTTTCAGGTAGGTCATGGATGCCACTCCGGAAGTGTAATGAGTATGCAGCTGAATCGGAAGATCCGTTGCTTCTTTCAGAGCGGATACCAACTCGGTTGCCTTATACGGAACCAGAAGACCGGCCATATCTTTGATACAGATGGAGTTTGCGCCCATATCCTCAATTTTTTTCGCCATATCAGTCCAGTAATCCAGAGTGTAGGCATCGCCCAAAGTATAAGAAAGGGCAACCTGTGCATGTCCTTTTTCTTTGTTGGCTGCCTTGACTGCGGTCTGCAGGTTTCTCAAATCGTTTAAGCAGTCAAAAATTCGGATGATATCAATACCGTTGGCAATGGATTTCTGTACAAAATACTCCACCACATCATCCGCGTAGGGGCGATAACCCAGGATATTCTGTCCGCGGAACAGCATCTGCAATTTGGTATTTTTGAATCCGTCCCGGAATTTACGGAGTCTCTCCCAGGGATCTTCCTTCAGGAAACGAAGGGAAGCGTCAAAAGTAGCGCCGCCCCAGCACTCTACAGAATGATAACCCACTTTATCCATCTTGTCCACGATGGGCAGCATCTGTTCTGTCGTCATACGGGTGGCGATCAAAGACTGATGTGCGTCACGCAGAATTGTCTCTGTTATTTTAATCGGTTTTTTTACAACTTCTGCCATTTCTATTTTCCTTTCTATTTCATTCATTTATTGGCCTTTGCGAACGACTAAGGAAGTCGTCCGCAAATCCGACTCGCGTCGGATACGCTCCTAACGGAGCTAGGCAGGTCGTTGTGTAAAACACTGATGTGTTTTACACAACTCCAAAGATTGCCATGAACGTACCGGCCGCCACTGCCGTACCGATAACCCCGGCCACGTTTGGTCCCATGGCATGCATCAGAAGGAAGTTAGTGGGATCTGCCTCCGCGCCGACCTTCTGGGATACACGGGCTGCCATAGGAACAGCGGACACGCCCGCAGAACCAATCAGAGGATTGATCTTCCCTCCGGAGAGCTTACACATTAATTTCCCAAGAAGTACACCACCTGCAGTACCGACTGCAAAAGCCACCAGACCCAGAACAACGATCTTAAGAGTGGATGCATTCAGGAATGCCTCGGCGCTGGTGGTAGCGCCAACGGAGGTACCCAGCAGGATAACTACAATATACATCAAAGCATTGGAAGCAGTCTC
>CADCMM010000034.1 GCA_902802515.1 uncultured Lachnospiraceae bacterium | reverse complement strand
ATCTCATCAATGCCGTCAATCTTCTTCGGCAGATCATTCAATGCGATCTCTAATGTCTCCGCTTCATTATAGCAGGGAATCTGAATTATTAATTTCATTCGTGTAATCCTCACCGTTTTTTGAATATTACAATTTTGTTACGACAGATTATAATATCTTATCTTCTATGAAATGTCAATTGTTCCGGACAATTCAAACTTTTTTTGAAATAATATATCTGGGTCTGCCTTTCACCTCTTCATAAATCCTGGAAATATAATATCCAATTATCCCAAGACTAATCATTATGATACTTCCTATGATCAAAATTAACAGAATTACCGTTGTGAATCCCTCCACAGCATGTCCGCTGAAGTAGCGAACCAGCGTCTGTATACCCAAAATAACGCCAAGCAAAAAAACCACCACTCCGGCTCCCGTCACAATCTGCATCGGTGCGGAGGAATAACCTACGATATTGGTAATGGCATATTTGATCAGGGATTTCGTGGACCATTTTGACTCGCCCGCCTCCCGCTCCTGCACATCAAACTCTATTGTCGTTGATTTAAAACCGATCCAGGAGGACATCGCCCGGAAAAACGCGTTGCGCTCCGGCATTTCCAACAGCGTATCCACAGCTTTCCGATCCATCAGTTTAAAGTCAGAGGCCCTGGACATGTCGATTTTAGTGGCCTTAGACATTAATTTGTAGAACATTCCTGCACTGGCTCTATGAAGCGCGCTTTCTTTTCCGCGGCTTTGTTTTACTCCTTCTACCACTTCATATCCCTGTTCCCATAAGCGGAACATTTCAACCAGAGTTTCCGGCGGATGCTGAAGGTCACAATCCATCACAGCCACACACTCCCCGGACGCGCTGGCAAGTCCCGCAAACACCGCCGCCTCCTTCCCAAAGTTTCTGGAAAAGTGAACGCCATGCACGCGAACGTCCGCCTGAGCTGTCTCTTCGATTTTTTTCCAGGTAGCATCTTTTGATCCGTCATCCACAAAAATCAGTTCGTAGTCGATCTGCTCTCCGGATAATACCTGTTTTAGCGTATCTGCTGTCTTTTTTAACATCGCTTCCTCGTTGTAAGCGGGAAGGACCACGGATAATACTGGCATTGGTTCTATACTCCTCAAAAACTGTTATAAACTCTTTTCCAAATTCGTTCTGTCCCCAAGTCAAATATTTGCGTCAGAAAAACAGTGCATGCAATCACTACTACCAGTGACGCGTATTTATGTGTCGCGGTTAATCCAAAATAATTCAAAACAATCATCGGAATCCTCTGCAAAATATATATGCCGAAAACATGTTCTCCAAACCATCCCAATATTTCGCTCTGAATGCTGATTTTCATCGTAAACAATATAATCGTCAGGGTAAATATGACTGCCCAGATAGAATAACCTTCTATTCCATAGTTTCCCCTGTTATTCCATGCAATAATATAGCAGCATATCATCACCAGGCAAAGAAAAGAATAAATGATATCATTTTTCATCGCAATCTTCTCTACCCTTTCCTTCAACAAAGAATACCAGGTCCCCAGAGGAAAAAGAATACAGGTATTATAAAACCATGATGGCTGCCCGGCCTTCATCTCTGCGTAAACTAAGATTACGGTGAGCAGTGTCAATAGTAATGCTGAGAAATAATATTTCTTATGTGATGGAAAAAATTTACTGCAATAAAATGCAAAAAAGGTCAGTATATACAATGCCATAATAGCAAACATATACCAATTAGAATTTCCAACACTTCTCCATCCGGTAAATGCCAGCAAAATAGTGGACACGTGATAATGCTCACCAATACAGACACTAAGTAATAGATACATCAATACTGCCAGCGCAAAATTACCCCACACTTTAACCAAACGCCGGGAAGGAATAGCCTTTATATACGCAAATCCCTTTTTTGAAATGGATTCCATTATGCCATACCCTGAATAGAACAGGAACATCGCGACTATCATCTGTCCAAGGTGCTGATTCAAAACCACAATCGGCTCGTCATAAATACCGGAAAAGTCTGCATACGAAGAATAATGTTTAAAAACTACCAGTATTACAAAGATTCCTTTTATTACGTTTGTCTTCTCTTTTGATAAATAATCCTTCGCAAACCGATCTCTGGCAGCTATGTGAGCTGAATTCACTACAATAAACAGTAAAATAACCAAAAACCAAAGCATAAAACCTCCGTTATAAAACAACCAGTTCTCTTATTACTTCACTCGGATTATTTGATTGCTTATAAGAAAACTGATCTTGAAACTCCTGATGCGTTCTGGAGAGTTCCCCCTGGCCATCAACTTTACCAAGCAATTCCTCCAAAGAGTTCAGATGCAAAGCGGGGTATTGAATCTCCATATATTTTTCAAAATATTTTCCGCTGTACTCCAGACAGAAAACCGGTTTCATGCGGGATGCAAAATATCCGGCATAAGTACTGTTATTTGTAACCAATACATCTGATATACAAAGTAATTCTCTATCCGGCAGAACATGATCAACGAATCCCACGGAATCTGAGTAGCTTGACTGCAGTGCAGACGCCTGTTCCAGGATATACTTGCTGTTTGTAAACACAAACCAATCTCTTCCCAGACTGTCCAGAAATTTTTTCAGATCAAATTCACAAAGACTCTCCTGTTTTTCCTTATCTATCTCTCCAGCAGTAAGTATGGACAAAATCTTCTTATTCTCAATTCCATTATAATAGCGTACAATTTGTTTTTTTGCTTCTGACTGTATCTCTGGTTGATTAATATACCATGCATACGGAGCATTTGCGCCTTCCATCAGCTGTATCCCATCCAGTTGATAAATATTCTTCATAACCTGGGCTGTAAAAGGAGTCGGAGCCAGAATATGTGTAAATCCCTGAAAGGTTTTCAACAGAGTTTTTTCGCTCTTTTCTTCCCATAAACAAAAATTTTTAAATTGATAGTCAAACGGAATAGCCAATAATACTCTTTTTCCTTCTCTGCCTTCCAGGGCTCTCACCCCCGGAAGAGAAGCGTCTACACAAATAATATGGGAAGAGCTCTGCAGAAAACTTTCCTTTTGCTGCTTTATTCCGCGCTTTACCATATAGTTTGGACTCAATTCACTGTTCACAAAATAGCGAAAATTAATCTGATCAACATTTTCATGCAGATAACGTTTGACCAACCGTAAGTCCGGACTTATTCCGCGTTTTCGGCTGCTGAGAAACGTAATATCAACGGACGTCATTTCAGTTTCCCTCCATATAATCATTAATCAATTTTGCAATGCGCTCACTGCTGTGTCCGTCGCAGGCTGACATATAGTTTTGAACAAAGGTATCATACTTTTCATCAAGAACATGCTTTTCCGGGTTTGTCAAATATTCTGTCAGGTCTTCCTGCGTCTCATATACCGTTCCCGGGAGATCCTCAGGGTAGTTCAAATAAAAGCCTCTGCTGTAGATGGCAAGATCGTAACAAAAGAATGCCATCGGTTTTTTCAGTAATGCATACTCAAAAATAACAGATGAGTAATCCGTGATCAGCATATCCGATATAAACATCAATTCGTTAGTAGAAAAGTCACGCATAACATGAATGTTGGGATATTCCTTCGGCACAATTTTATTCTTCATGAGCGGGTGCGGACAGATGATGAATTCCTGATCCGACAGCAGTTCCCTGGAAAGCTTATCAAAATCAATCTCGGGATGAAACTTCGTCCGGTCGTTCCCGATATCCCGGAAGGTAGGAGCATAAATGATAATAAACCTTCCCTCTAATTCCGGATGCTTTTTATAAATTTTCGTTCTGGTTTCTTCAATCAAAGTCTGGTTAAAAAACACATCCGTTCTGGGACACCCCAACGCCTTCACTTTTTTTACATTTATGTGAAATGCATCCGCATATATTGTCCGTATTGCGCTTCCACTGACACTTACCATATTATACTGAGCATGCGTGGCTGCGTCCGTGGCCAAAGACATATTAGTGCCCCGCTGTCCAAACTTTTTAAAAGCTCCACACGCATGCCAGAGCTGGATTACGCGCTGATCCGGACGAACCGGAAAATGCCTTAGATATTTAACATAATCATCCGTAACAATAACTTTACTGGTTATTACTTTTTCAAACATCCTCAGCTGTGTAAGCCAATTGTGGGGTAGTCTTTTTGCACAGACAACTTTTTTTCCATTGATATACGGATACAATGCCTTTGCGTTGCCTTCCAGCGCTCCGTCTTTACGGATGCTAAAAAACAGTACCTGATCTTTTAAATCCCTTTTCCGGAGATAAGAGACTGCTTTTCGCAATAGCTTATCCCTCCATTTTTTATTGGGCATCATCTGCAGTTTCCGCAAAGATTCTGCCTGATCTATAATAATGTCAGGGCTATTTAATGTAACGGGATCATCTCTCAGGTAGCCGATCGCAAATGCTCTGGTTTCCGGAGTGCTAATAAAATCTAAAAATGTATTCTCTTTATCTTCATAGAATACAATGGCATCATTGTAAAACGCATAATAACCCTCACGAAAAAACTGTCCCACATAATCCACAATATCTTTTTCCTGCTCCATCCGCTGCTCTCTCAGGAAATCAACTCTAAAGAATTTATTTGCCAGCGTATGGTCAAAGCATAGATATGGATTGTATTCCATTCCCTTCTTCAGTGAATCCAGAGAAACGGAATTAAGAAAAACCGGCTGCGGCTGAACATAATTTCTGTGATAAATTAATTCCGCCATGAAATCAGCAGGTGATTTTATAAAACGCTTAAATATATATCGGAATGCATTATTGGCATAAACAACTTTAGCGTTACAGAAAGTGATATAGGGAGTTTTGGCATGATCCAAAGCCTCATAAAATAACTCTCTCTCTGACGAAACATCCGCAAAAAAGATATTCCCCCGAAGCAGTTCTGCCTTTTCAATCCTTTCTCTCATGCCCTGGGGAACTATGATCTTCATCCCAATAAGATTTTGATTGACAATAGTTTTCAAGCACTCAAGAAAATCTTCTGAATTTTCATCTTCTGAATTTTCATTTTCTCCATATAAAGCTACGGTAAAATATGCCCGATCCAGCATATCTTCCTGACATACATCAAGGTGAAAAAGCGTGAAATCAGGATGCGCATCTTGCAGCATAGAAATAGACTTCATATCCAGAATCCTGATCTTCGCCTCAATCTCATCAACGATCATCTGTACCGTTGCCTGTTCCAACTCCCAGAATTTGATATAAAACTGATTAAGTAAGACCTGTAATTCTTTTTTGATAATTTCATTAAAATATTTGTGTATTTCCAAATCCTGTTTTCTGGCCTCCTCCATGGAACCGTATTCCGGATGATCCTTCAGAATACTTTTTTCGGCTGAATCCAGGATCATATGGTGAGCTGTAATATAGTCGCGAATCTTTGATGGTGACACGGAAGCCGTAATAGAGAAATTTCCTCCATCATGCATCCGGCGATAGTGAGTTACCACTTTATCCAGCCCCGTAATTTTCCTTGCGTGATAAACATATTCCATCAAAAAAGCTCCGTCTTCCGAATAGGAGATTGGCGGAAATCTAAAATGATATTGTTCTATCAGTTCCCTTTTATATAATTTATTCCACAGCGAGAAAGTCCACAAGATTGACATATCATACTTGTCTATCGTATCCTGAATCACCAATCCGTTGATATTATTGACGGGAAGTACCTTATAGAGGTCAAATATATCATATTTTGCAATGACCAGATCTGCCCGGTTATTAATTGCAGTATCATACAGACACTCTAATGCATCCAATTCAAGAAGGTCATCCGCATCAAAGAAAAAAATGTAATCCCCCTGCGCTATATCAAGACCGACATTACGCGCTGAAGACGGGCCTCCATTTTCTTTATTTATTACACATAAATTTTCGTATTTTTCCCGATATTCTGCTAATATGTCCTCAGTACTGTCTACAGAACCATCATTTACAACAATAACCTCATAATTATCTATTGTTTGATGCAACAGACTTTCTAATGTTTCCGACAAATATTTTTCTGCATTATATGCAGCTACTATCACCGAAATTTTCATAAATCAATACCTCTGGCTACACTTCTCCAACATTTTCACCAACCATATAAATACTTCCTGATTTTCAATCTTTTCCCTTACCCGAATCTTTTAATTCTCATTCCATTTGGGCTTGATGAATGGTTCTAATAATTTCCACCAAAACTTCTGAGAAAATACTATTGTCACGAACAATGAAACAAAAACAATCCATATATGCCTACCGCCAAAAATTTTATTCACCCATTTTTCTCCATCCAATATACCAAAAAAAAGATAGACAAATCCATAATGTAATACATAAACTTGCAAGCTTCGCTGTCCCCACCTGCTAATCACCCCGCTTTTCTGAGGTGTTAAAGATATAGTTATAAAGATTAAAAGGAAACTCATCAGGTAGCATCCCGCTCTTAACAGGATTCCCCATTTGTAATAGTCTCCCAAGCTTTCAAATGGATTTTGTCCAGTAAGCAATGGCCGTATCCAGTAAATCCTATTAATACAACAATTACTCACAATCACGATTCCAATTAAAGCCAAAACAGAAACTACCATCATTTTCTTTTGCTTGAAATAACATAGTAATTTATTAGCGTCCATATAATATCCTGCGAGAAAAAAAGGATAAAAAACAATAATTCTTGATAATGCCAGTCTCGCATTTATATTATTGTCATATCCTGCAAAGCAAGCCAAAGTAACCGAAAAAAGAAACAGGTATCTCTTATCCAGCTTTTGCAATGCCATAGTTATCAACAAAAAAACCGCAAGGGCAAACGCAAACCACGGCACACCCCCTTCTGCAAATAATGAAAAACTTCCGATTGATCCTGTTCCGATCATTCTCATACAAAAGAGAAAAATTTTAGTAAATAAATATAAGACAAAATATTCGAACACTTTTCGGTAATCCTTTTGCGCAACAGCTCTTTTGCTGAACAATCCACTTACAAAGATGAATGTCGGCATATGAAAGGCATAAATGAACAAAAACAGGATCCTCATATTCACTGATTGCTTCGTGTAATAATCCGCAAAATGTCCCAAAACTACCAAAAAAATCAAAATAAATCTAAGGTTATCCCAAATTGCAATTCGATTCTTTCCCTCCATCCTCAAAACCCTTTACACTTCCCCAACATTCTCGTCCATCCCAAGGTCTACGATCTTCCTCTTCAGTTCTTTTTGTGCCAGTAAAAGCGCTTCCTCAATCACTTGATCCATGTTATAGTACTTATAATTGCCCAATCGGCCGCCAAATATAACGTTTTCTTCCTTGTCTGCCAGTTCCCTGTACTTCGCCAGCAAGGCGCCATTCTTTTCATCATTCACAGGATAGTAGGGTTCCATACCCGGCTTCCATTCCTCCGAATACTCTCTGGAAATAATAGTTGTAGGCTGCTGTCCAAATTCAAAGTGTTTATGCTCGATAATTCTGGTATAAGGCACTTCCCGCTCCGTGTAATTTACCACCGCATTTCCCTGGAAGTTTTCCACATCCAGTTCTTCTGTCTCGAAACGCACAGTGCGGTACTCCAGATGTCCCAGTGAATACCCAAAATATTCATCGATAGGACCGGTATAGATCACCTTTTCAAAGGTATCCGGATGCTCCTTCACATAAGCCTCATAGTCCGTATCCAGTTTGACATCAATTCCCTCCAGGAGTTTCAGCACAATATTTGTATATCCGTCTTCGGGGATACCCTGATAGCGGTCATTAAAATAATTATTATCATAGGTAAACCGAAGCGGAAGCCGCTTAATGATAAACGAAGGCAACTCTTTACAGTCCCTTCCCCACTGTTTTTCTGTGTATCCCTTGATCAGCTTCTCATACACATCTGTTCCCACCAGGGACAGTGCCTGCTCTTCCAGGTTCTTCGGTTCTCCAATATTTAGCTGCTTAATCTGTTCAGCGATTTTATCCTTCGCTTCCCGGGGGGTTTTAACACCCCAAAGCCGGCTGAAAGTATTCATATTGAACGGCAGATTGTACAATTCGTCTTTATACACTGCCACCGGCGTATTGACATAATTGTTGAACTGTGAGAACCTGTTTACATAATCCCAGATGGGTTTTTTGTTTGTGTGAAAAATATGTGCCCCATACTTGTGAACATTAATGTTGCTGGTTTTTTCCGTGTATACATTTCCTCCGATATGATCTCTCTTGTCGATTACCAGGCATCGCTTTCCTGCCTGATACGCCTCATGAGCAAAAACCGCCCCGTAAAGCCCGGCTCCCACCACTAGATAATCGTACTTGTTACCCGTCTTCCGGGCCTTTTTCACTTCTTTTTCTTTCCGTTCTACCTTGTACATCTGCTCCTGACGTGTACTGTAAGCATCACAGACTTCCTGAGCAGATCCGGACATGATCACATCGCCATGATCCAGCCAGAGTGCATGGGTACATAATGCCTTGACAGAATCAATGTTGTGGGACACATACAGAAGCGTAGTGCCTCCGGAAAGCATCTCCTCCATACGCTCATTGCACTTTTTCCGAAACTGATAGTCTCCTACCGATAACACCTCATCCACGATCAGGACCTCCGGATCCACCATGGTAGCAACTGCGAACCCCAATCTGGCCTTCATACCGGATGAATAATTCTTGATAGGCGAATCCAGGAAATTTCCCAAACCTGCAAACTCTACAATATCATCAAAATGCTCCTGCATAAATTCCTCAGAATGACCCAGAACCGCTCCGTTTAGAAAAATATTTTCTCTTGCAGTAAGTTCCATGTCAAAACCGGCTCCCAGTTCAATCATAGGGGCAATATTTCCCCTTACTTTCACCGTTCCCTCGTAAGGCTTTAAAATACCCGTTATCGTCTTTAACAGCGTTGACTTGCCGGATCCGTTCGTCCCGATCAATCCCCAGGATTCTCCCGGTTTTACATGAAGGTTTACGTCCTTCAATGCAAAAAACTCCTGAAACATCAATTCGCGCTTTGCCATTTTGATTGCGTATTCTTTCAGATTGTTCACTTTTTGATTTGCCAAATTGAATCGTATGGAAACGTGATCCACATCGATGATATTTTTCGCCATGATTCTCCTCCCAGCGATCCTTAAATATACAAAATAAACTTATCTTTATGCTTCTGGAATATCCCGACGCCAATAAACAGCATCAGAAAAGCAATGATCCAGCCTCCCCAGAATATACGCGGTCCAGGCATCTGTCCGTTCAGTGTTACATCACGAAACTGAGCAACATAATAATACATAGGATTAAAGACCTTGATCAAGGTCTGCAGATCCGCAGGAAGTTGTTCCATCGGGTAGAAAATAGGAGTCAGATACATCCAGGCTGTTGTGATAGCACGGTAGATGTACTGAATGTCCCGAAAAAATACGTTCAACTCCGCCAGCAGAAAACCCAGGCCACAGCAGAAAATGTAGAGCTGCAGGATGATCACGGGCAACAGAAGCATATGAGGATGGAAGCTGGCTCTCGTAGCAATCATTACAATAAACAATGCCCCCAGGGAGAAAACAAAATCTACCATACAGCTTGTTACCTTAGATAATGTAAAAATATATTTGGGAATATAAGTCTTTTTCAACAATGCAGCATTTCCTGTCACGGAGCGCATCGCTCCGTTGGTGCTGGTGGTGAGAAAATCGTAGGTCATACGCCCGATCAATAAATATACCGGATAATTTTCAATGTTTCGTTTGAACATAGCAGAAAACACCACAGTCATGACGATCATGATGAGCAGCGGATTTAAGACACTCCAGATATACCCCAGAAAACTCCTCCGATATTTCAGCTTAATATCCCTGCTTACCAGTTCCTTGATCAAATCTTTGTACTGAAAAAAGGTTCTGATGCGATACCGAAATGTATTCATTTTATTCCTCCTCGTCCAAGCGTGTCCAATCCACTGTGATCACCGGACGCACAGACAACTTTTCTGATGTTGCCGGGTATCCATAGTCCATGATCACATGTCCGGCGGAAATATACGCCTCTGTTCCATCACAGTTCCCCGGTGTCCGCAGCCAATAATCCAGTCCAAGGGATTTCAGTATATCCATGTACTGTTCCGCTTCTTCCACGCTCAGAATACGCAAATAGTCCCTCGTAGACATACCACCGGAAATGCCGTACACCGAATTATCCGAAGCTTCTGTATCCATCAGCACCAGACTGGCTCGCTCCTTTTCAGAGAAACTGTTCTCCAGCACCTCTGAATTTAACCATTCCCGCAGAGAAGATCCTTCCCATGTCACGTTTTCCTGTTTATCATGAAATGGAACCTGGTAAAATTCGCTGCCGGCCGAAACCTGTGTAGCAATCATATAGATCAGATCTCCATCCCGGCTTAACACTTTCCAGGTATGTGTTCCAAAAGAAATTTCATCTTTTGGTTTTGCCTTCTTCAATGCACTATTTTCTTCTTCTTCTCTTTGTATCAGAGCCTTTACCGCGTAACTCTCTGCTTTCTTCTCACTGTCCAGAAAGCTGCCCAGTTCCTCAAAAATCTGCTGCGCAGCATCATACTTGCCGGTCAGTCCATAGCCTATTCCCTTAAGATAATGGAAAAACCCAACACGCCTTCCGACAAATACCAAAACCACAATTGTAACAACCACGGCTAACGAAAAAAAGCGGCGCAGTTTCCTCTTTTTATAGATGCGCTTTATTGCGTTTTCACACTCAGCCTGCTCTTTTACCGCATCTTTATAGTCTCCAAGCTGGGCAAATTCCTCCGCAAGTTTTTCATAATCTTTTACATTTTCACAATTGCTTTTCTTCTCCTGGGCTTTCCTGTATCTGCTGTTCTTCTCTTCTATTTCGGCCTTTCTGGCCAGTTCACGGCAAAGTTCCGCTTTCTCAGGCGCATCCAGATAGTCGCCCACTTCGTCAAACATGGCAGCGGCTTTTAGGTAATTATCGATTTTGAACGCATACTGTACGATCAGCTTGTCCGCATTCATTTTCTTTACAGCTTTCTCATACAAAGATTCCTGCGATTCGTATATCGGCGCTTTGGCTGAATTTTTTGTATCTGCCATACGTTTCTTTATCCTTTCCTCTTCCTGTTCTCGGCAGCTGTCTGACCCCTTTTTAGAAAGCTGCAATTTTTCGGCTATACATTCTAGCACACTCCATGTGCATTTTCAAGATTTGCAGCTGCTTCTAATCTCGAAAGTATAAGTCTCTTGTATATACTTTGTCTAAAACATCAGCAATTTCTTCCTGATAACGGTTAGCAACGATCACATCACACATCTGTTTGAATTCTTCCAGATCACGGATCACCTTTGACCGGAAGAATTGGTCTTCTTTCAGCGTCGGCTCATACACCACCACTTCCACGCCATGCGCTTTGATGCGCTTCATCACTCCCTGTATGGAGGACTGGCGGAAATTGTCAGAATTGGCCTTCATGGTGAGGCGATAAATACCGACAATTCTGGGATTCCGCTCCAAAATACGTTCCGCGATAAAATCTTTTCTGGTGCGGTTTGCCTCCACGATCGCTCCCATGATATTGTTTGGCACGTCGCTGTAATTCGCCAGCAGCTGCTTCGTATCTTTCGGGAGACAATATCCTCCGTACCCAAAAGACGGATTATTATAGTGGCTTCCGATTCTCGGATCCAGACCAATTCCTTCAATAATCTCTTTTGCGTTCAGTCCCCGGACCTCCGCATAGGTGTCCAGTTCATTGAAAAATGCTACTCTCATAGCCAGATAGGTATTGGCAAACAGTTTCACTGCCTCCGCTTCTGTCGGATTCGTAAAAAGGATCGGAATGTCTTCTTTGATCGCCCCCTCTTTGAGCAATCCTGCGAATATATGCGCTTTTTCTCTCAAAAATTCATTATCTTCAGGCGCGCCGACAATGATTCTGGATGGGTACAGATTATCGTACAAAGCCCGGCCTTCCCTCAGAAATTCCGGGGAAAACATTATGCGATCCGTCTGAAACTTTTCCCTTACTGAGTTTGTATATCCCACCGGGACAGTTGATTTTATTACCATAACCGCCTCCGGATTAACCTTTTTCACCAATTTGATCACTGCTTCTACAGACGAAGTGTCAAAATAATTCTTCTTCGGATCATAGTTGGTAGGAGTGGATATAATGACAAATTCCGCTTCTTTATATGCTGCCTCTCCATCCAAAGTCGCTGTCAGATTCAATTTCTTCTCTGACAGATATTCCTCAATTTCTTTATCCACAATGGGTGATTTTCCAGAATTGATCATTTCCACTTTTTCCGGTATGACGTCTACTGCTGTCACCTCATTATGTTGTGACAACAAAATCGCATTTGACAACCCGACATATCCCGTTCCGGCTACTGCAATTTTCATACGATTCCCTCCATTGCCTGTCATTCTTTTTTTTGCAGGCATATTTATTCCCGTTATAGTTATCTTTTCAGCAACATCCGGTAAATATCCCTCTTCCCGATTCCCCGATCTTTCGCCACCGCCTTCATGGCCTCTTTCTGATCCATTCCCTGCTCCAGATACAGCTGCATGTGCTCAGACAACTCCATCTGTGCCCAGACCTGCTGCTTTTCCTCCTGCATCTGTTTCCTGCTTCGCCCTTCCATGACAATAACGCATTCGCCTTTCGGCTCCTGGGTCTCATAGAACTCCAATGCCCCCTGCAGTGTGGTGGCAAAAGCCGTCTCATGGCGTTTTGTCAGTTCCCGGCAGAGGGTGATTCTTCGATCCCCCAGTGCGATCAGCAGATCCTTCAGGGTTTTTATCAGGCGGTGGGGCGCTTCATAAAGAATGATCGTTCGGGTCTCTGTTTTCAGTTCCTCCAATATCTCCTGTCGTTCTTTTTTATCCGCTGGAAGAAATGCCTCAAAACAAAAACGTCTGGTGGGCAGTCCTGACAGCGTCAGCGCCGTTACGCAGGCGCAGGCTCCCGGCAGGGAAGTCACCTCGATGCCGGCTTCATAGGCCAGCCGCACCAAATCTTCTCCCGGATCGGAAATCCCCGGCGTTCCGGCGTCCGTGATCAGCGCCACATTTTTTCCCTCCTGCATCCTGGCGATCAGATAGCGGGCTTTCTCAATTTTATTATACTCGTGGTAGCTGGTCATGGGCGTCTTTATCTCAAAATGATTCAGCAGCTTAATGCTGTTTCTGGTGTCCTCTGCCGCGATCAGATCCACTTCCCGCAGTACGCGCACCCCCCGAAACGTCATATCTTCCAAGTTTCCAATGGGCGTAGCGCAAAGGTATAATCTCCCCTGCATGTTGTTTCCTCTCATATCTTTTCGTTATCCATACAGCTTTCGCACCTCATCTGTATATACCCCGGGTTCCCGGTACACGATCAACGCAGGCTCCACGGTGACCCTTGGCCTGCCGCCCTTTAATGCCTCGATCAGTATCATATTGGGCTCTTTATCCACAAATGGGTAGACCAAACGGATGCGCTTTGGTTCCAGTTTGTATCGGCTTAAGGTACGGATGATCTCCGCCATCCGGAACGGGCGGTGTACCATATAAAATCTGCCCTGAGGCACAAGCGCTCTGGCTGCCTGTGCCGCCACATCCTCCAGGTTACACAGGATCTCATGGCGGGCCGCCGCCTTGTTAATATCCGGATTGACCAGACCGTGGTTGGCTGTCATGTACGGCGGATTACTGGTCACAACGTTAAAAGAAGCCGCTGGAAATATCCTGTCGGCCTCCTTTATATCTCCCTGAAGGATCGATATCTTTTCTTCCAGCCGGTTATATTGCACGCTGCGAATCGCCATTTCTGCGCTTTCTTTGCAGATTTCCAGCCCGGTAAAAGATGTTCCGGCGCTCCTCGCTTCCAGCAAAATAGGAATCACCCCCGTGCCTGTACCCAGATCCAGAACACGTTCGCCCTCCTTTACCTGAGCAAACGCCGACAGCAGAACAGCGTCCATGCCAAAGCAAAACAACTTTTCATTCTGTATGATTTTATATCCGCTGCGCTGCAGATCATCCAGGCGCTCTCCCGGCCGTAGCTTAATTTCCATCATTCCATCTCCAGGGTGTCCAGCTGTTTTTGTTCCTTGTCCGTCCCCTTTTTCTTTTCTTTCTTCTTGCGGGGTTTGAACTTCAGTTCGCTTACATCATACTCCTGCAATTCCTTCTCGTCATCCACATCCACCAGAATCTTCACCTTCTGGCGCAGCACATTGACGCTGGCCACTTCACCCTTCAAACCGGTGGCTGTGGTCACAGTATCGCCGATCCCAGGGAGTTTACTGTTTAAATATTCATAAGTTTCTTCTTCATTTTTCAGGCAGCACATCAGTCGCCCGCACACACCGGAAATTTTAGTAGGATTTAGGGAAAGATTCTGCTCCTTTGCCATACGGATGGATACCGGAGCAAACTCTGACAGAAAAGTGCTGCAGCACAGGGGCCTTCCGCAGCTTCCGATGCCTCCCAGAATCTTTGTCTCATCTCTGACGCCGATCTGGCGCAGTTCGATCCGAGTGCGGAATACAGACGCAAGATCTTTCACCAGTTCTCTGAAATCAATTCTGCCGTCCGCCGTAAAATAGAACAGCACCTTATTGTTATCAAAGGTATACTCTGCATCGATGAGTTTCATTTCCAGCTCATGTTTTCGGATCTTTTCCTTGCAGATCTGCATGGCTTCCTTTTCCTTTTCGCGGTTTTTCTTTGCCTTAGCGTCATCTTCCGCGTTCGCCACCCGGATCACAGGCTTTAAGGGCTGTACTACCTTGCCTTCCGGCACCTCCTGGACTTTTCCCGTCACCGTCCCATACTCTACGCCCCGGGCAGTCTCCACGATCACATGATCCCCCACCCGTATTTTGTAATCTTTCGGATCAAAATAGTATACTTTGCCCGCATTGCGAAAGCGGACTCCTACGATCTTAACCATTTTTTTGTCTCCTAAATAATCTATTTCAATTTTCCTTCATGGTAAGGAAAAGTAATTCCATCGTCAGTTCAAAATTCACATTGGCATCGAGCCTTGCCTTTGCCGTCTGAATTGCCTGCAGGATCAATTCAATCCCTTCATAAGAGCTGGTACGGGCATTGTCCCGGATGCTCTTCATCTGATCCTTGAATACCACGCCGTCCGCGTCCCGGGTAGCCTTGAAATACAGCACGTCCCGAAACCACACCGCCAGGATGTCCAGATAATCGTTGATGGTGATCTTGTACTGCACTATGCTCCGTACCGCCGTGACGATCTCATTGATATCCATTTCTTTTACGTTTCTAAGAAGCTGCAGCGCTGATGTTTTTATCTCATGGAAATTGTCCGAGGAAGCCAGCATCAGGGCTTTGCCGATATTTCCCTGGGCAAATGCCACGCATACCTCCGCCTGATAATCCGGGATCTCCAGGTTTTCCATCAGATACTGTTTTACCCTGCCAGCTGGGACAGGACGCAGATTCAACAGTACACAGCGGGATCGGATCGTCTCCAGCAAAGACTCAGCATTGGTCGTCAGCAGCAATATCACCGCATAAGCCGGCGGTTCTTCCAGTGTCTTAAGCAGCGCGTTCTGCGCCTGCACTGTCATCTTTTCCGCCTCAGCCACAATATATACCTTATATTTTCCATTGTAAGGTTTGATCTGAATGTCGCTTACCAGCTGATCCCGTATTTCATCCACACCAATGCTGCCGGGTTTTTCATGGGTAACATAAATAATATCGGGATGATTACGGCTGGCTGCCTGTCTGCATGAGTGACAGCCTCCACAGGGCTCACTCCCGCCCTCCTCGCACTGCAATGCCATGGCAAACGCGTCCGCCACCGTCCTCTTCCCGGAACCGGAATCCCCCTGAAACAGATACGCATGACTAATTTTATTCATCTGAAGCGCATTCCGCAGATGTTCAATCAACTGCTCATGCCCGATAATATTCTGAAATCCTGACATTTCCTGTCACCTCCCGGGAGCAAACATACATGATAATATCGATGCCCGCGATTGCTATGCCGCGTCTTTCACATCTCAGAATAAGGATAACATATTATTGACCAATTTGCAAAACATTCTGCATTTCCCGAATATACCGCGCTACCTGCTCCATGCAGGCTTCCCGTTCCTCGTCATTCTGGAACCGCTTTGCTATTCCCGCTTCCCGAAGTTTTTCCTCGGAAAAATCGCTCTGATCAGCCAGGAATCTCCTGCACATTTCCTCATATTTTGGCTCCGTCTGCCTGCACTCCCGCTTCAAAGCACGTTCCAGCCGTTTCCCATCTTCTACCTGAATGTAAATAGGAACTACGCGCTCCTCACCGTAGTATTCTTTCACCTTTCGATAAGAATCCAGCACGCCGATTGTCAGATAATCCCTAAGATCCAACTCAATGTGTTTGTCATCGACCGTAAAATACTTCCACGGTCCATGCATTGTCTGATATTCCCGCAGTTCAATAACTTTCCCCTCTTTTAAAAACTTTTGCAGTCCATCTTCGTCCGTAAAGTGATACTCCACCCCGTCCGTCTCTTTGGCCCTGATGGGTCTGGTGGTATAAATGACCAGAGGATGCAGCTGTAATTCTTCCCGTTTCAGAAGTCCCTCGTAAATCGTATCCTTCCCGGAAGAACTCTTTCCCATAATATAAAAAATCTTTCCCATTTTTTGTACCTTGCCGCAGGCATGGTGCCCATCGGTGACGCGCCTGCCGCGGCACCGATGAAAGTTTGAAAGTGTACTTTCAAACTTTTACCTTTTCCTGTAAATAGTTACCTGTCAATGATCTGAAGATACTTCATTTCGTAATCTTCCATACCCTGCAGAGAATATCCCTTCTCCCGGTAAGCCAGCAATTGATCTAACAATTCTTTTTTCATGCGCTCGCCCGGGACGATCAGCGGTATTCCGGGCGGATACAAATAGATGTACTCGCCGGAAACGTGATTTTCACAGTCTTCCAACCGGGCTTTTCGCTGCTGACGCATCTCCGCCTCCGCTATCGTCATGCAGATCTCATTTTGGCATATGCTAAAACTGTCCAAAGCAGACTCATACGGCTCCGTGTACATCCGATGGTCCAGTTCCCGCAGAGCCTGCGCGAGCCGCGAAAATCCTTCTTCATCGTCCCCCACAGATGCCAGTGCCAGCACATAGCTGCCCGCCGCCATCTCAGGTTCAATATGGTACGTTTCTCTTAATATCCCGGCAAGTTCCATACCGCTCAGCCCGCATCGGCCGCCGGAAATTATGATTTTGCATGGGTCGTCCGCATGAAACACGTTCAATCTCTTTAAATCACGCATTTCTTCCCAAAATCCCCGCAGTCGCCGGGCAAACGTTTCAAACAGCTCTGTTCCTTTCACCTGCAGCATTCGAATGCACTCATCCATAGAAGCCATCAAGACATAGCTTGGGCTGCTGGTCTGATAAATGTCCAGCATTTTTCTCAGTTTTTTTCGGTCAACCAGGTCTCCGTTCACATGCAGCAGCGCCGTCTGAGTCAGGGAGGGCAGCGTTTTATGCAGACTGTGAATCACAATATCCGCCCCTTGTGCCAGGGCATTTTCCGGAAAATCCGGATGCATTCCAAAATGCGCCCCGTGAGCCGCATCCACGATCAGCGGAACGTGAAATTCGTGGGCTGTCTGTACGATCGCTCTAACATCCGACGTCACTCCGTCATAGGTGGGGGAGGTCAGAAAAACCGCTCTGATTTCCGCTTCCCGCTGCAGAGCTGCGCGAACTTCCTCTACCCGCACAGGTCCGTTCCATTCTCCGGAAAATTCTTCCGGAAGATCAAATCCGTTCTTTGCATCACCAGTATATTTTTCAGGATACAGATACACCGCTTCCAATCGATTAACAAACACCCCATGGTATGCCGCCTTATGGCTGTTTCTGGACATAAGAATTTTTCCGGATGGCGCACATGCCCCGATGGCGCTCAGGATACCGCAAGTACTGCCATTGACCAAAAAGTACGTTTCCTCCGCTCCATATAAAGCAGCGGCCCTATCCTGCGCTTCAAGTAAGATCCCTTCTGCATGATGAAGATTATCGAAACCTTCTATCTCTGTTATGTCAAATGAAACCGGATCGCACATACCACCCAGCCGGCGCTTGTGCCCCGGCATGTGAAACGGATAGCAGTCGGTATCGCGGTATCTGATTAATTCGTCATATGTCACGCGCGCTTTGCGCACCTGACAGGTCGTCGGCATCATTCCAATGACACTGCGTGTCAGGATGCCTCCTCGTTGGTACTTCCTGGCTGCAAGCCTATGCGCAGCAGACAGGTTAGTATCCATTACGTATGATGGGAAGCGAAAGCGTTCCTCAGAAAACTATAATTATGCAATAAAATTCTTTTTGCAACGGCCCCTATATGGCAGTCCATTAAGTTCCTATATTCTCTGTCAATACTTTCCATATGGAGGCACGCTCGTATCCCAGTCTCCAGGCTGCGATCCCGCCAAGCTGATACTGATCTACCAGTCTCGCTTTTTTAGCCAGGGACTCCTCGTTCTCGATCCAGATTTCACAAAGAACGCCATCGTCTGTGTTCCAGGCGACGTAATACTGTCCGGCCGCATCATCCCAGGTGGGAGTCAGGTTATAGGTCTCCAATGTATTTTCCACCGTCTGCATGCCGATAGACTCACTGTTAACCCCGGTGCTTCCATCACTGTATGTAACTGTATACCAGATCCTGGTATAGAATGGAACTCCACTAACGATCTTTTCTGCCTGAACATTTTTCAGCATACCTGCAATGCCGTTTTCTTCAAAGCTGAGGGATGCCACACTTCCGGCATCAGACCCCACGTAGTGTTCATCATACCCCATCATGATCACATAATCTGCTACCGTTCCAAGTTCTTCATAGTCATAAAAATAATTAAAGTCCATGGGAACAGGAACGTCAATCGAGAAAATCAGCTTGTTTTTCCGGCATGCAATGGACAGTTCCCGCACAAACTGTACATAGCTGGCGCCGGTCTCCTCACGGATATACTCAAAGTCAAGATTGATTCCCTCCAGGCCCAGTCGCAGAGCGTCTTTTACCAGATACTCCACCATCTTCCGGCGCGCCTGGGTAGAAGACAGCAGCGTGACCGTATCCACATCCGGGCTGAAATTATTGATAAGCCCCCACACCTGCAGTCCCACGGCGTGGGCCTTTTCAACATACTCTTCACTGGCAAGAGAAGTGATCTCTCCTGCATTGTCTTTCACAGAATACCAGGTAGGAGAGATCACATTCACCCCGGTCATATCCGCGATGTCCTCATCCAAGTAGGCATTTCCATCATAGTTGTCAATCTGATGCCAGATCAGGTTAACTTTTTCCCCGATACTTATGCTGCTGTATTCCTGCTCCTCAAATTCTCTGGTCACTTCAATCTCTTTTACATCCTCCAGCCGCTTACTTTGCACATAACCAATGTAACCGTCAGGGGTCAGTACCTCAAACCAGCTCTCCAATTCTTCCAGAATATACACGATATCTCCCTTGTGGATATCGGTGAGAATCGGACTTTTGATTCCACCCTGACAGCGTACCGCGGTATCCCTTTTCACAACAGCTGCCAGCTGCATTCCCCACTGGTTTCGGATCAGCACATGGGAACTCTCCTTCTCCAGTGTGTACTGCACATTCGTGTAGAGCTGCAGAAAATCCGCTGACAGATACAATCCTTCCTCATTTTGCAGCACAATGATCTTGCCGTACTCCCGCTCCTCTCCATCTACCGTGTAATCGGCACTGTTCACCGGTATCTCGTAGATTTCCAGGGCAGTCGTAAACAACATCTGCTGGTTTTCTTCATCCCAGAAAAACCTGGAATTCAGACTTTCCTGCACCAGACTATAATCCAGGTACAGATCGTCACCCTCCAGAATACCTTTTTTGTCTGTCAGGTGATCCTGCAATACTACGGCCACCTCATTTTCTTTCAGTTCGCCGAAATATTCCGACGGCTGCATCCGTTCTCTGGATGGCATATATTTCTGCACCAGAAAAACACCTGACGCAGCAAGGATCAAAAGAACCGCGATGATAACAGGACCTGCTTTTCTTCGTATTTCCGAGTTTTTCCTTTGCATAACCTACCTCCCCGGCAAAAGCTGTTAAAGGTAAGTATAACAATAAATTCCAAATTCGTCAGCAATTTCAGAAAAGATTCACAAAAGATTCATTTTTTCTCGCACCGGGGGAAACCAGGGCAGAAATCCATTTACTCTTTTTCTGTGATCTCAATAAAATCTACTTTTCGAATCCTCATCTGATCATCGCTCACAAAATCCCGCATATAGCTGCTTTTTTCTCTCAGACAGGCTGAAATAACCCGTTGCGGTGCACTGGGACGTCCGTTCAGACAAATAATACAGCCGTTCTCTCTGTAAATCTCCAGTTCCCGAATAAGCGCCTGCTCCTTCTGAACACGCGTATCTTCTCTTTTCTTCATCATCATCCCTGCAATTTTCCGTTCTGCTTCGGAGATGTCTTTGTTCTGTGATCTATTTAATTTCCTTAATAAAATAAAGCAGAACGTAAAAAGTTCCTGAAAATTTAATATTTTTATCATTGCGAAATGATGTGTTTCATGTTATGATTTATCAACTCTTTGGGGCAGTTGCAAAGAATTTTGCCTATGTTTTATGAATGACTGCGGGATCCTCCGCATAATAGATGTCATAGAGATGAAACAAACAGACCGTTTGTTTCTTAATCATAAATGATGTGTTCCTCCTTTCCTGTTTATAATTCGATACACATCATTTCACATAACTTATTATATATAATTTGTTGTGATTTTGCAAGGGTTTTTTATCCACTTTACATAATCTTTTTATTTGGATATAATAGTGTTATCTATAGATTGGATGTGATGCTATGAAAATCGAAAAAATTAACGAAAATCAGATTCGCTGCACTCTGACCAGAGAAGATCTGGCAAACAGAGAGATCAAACTCAGCGAACTGGCCTACGGTTCGGAGAAGGCAAAATCCCTTTTCCGGGATATGATGCAGCAAGCCGCCGATGATTTTGGTTTTGAAGCGAATAACATTCCTCTTATGATCGAAGCGATTCCTATCTCTGCGGATTCCATCATCCTGATCATTACCAAAGTGGAAGATCCGGAAGAGCTGGACACTCGTTTCTCCAGATTTTCTCCGGAGGAGGCTGCTTCCGGATCCGGTTCTGTTTCCAGTCTGGCCGAAGCGCTCTGCGGAGCGGATGACATTCTGGATCTGATCCAGAAGCTCCAGCAGGCCCGCAAGATTGCCGCCGCGAAAAATAGCGGGGCTGCGGCAAATGCGGCAGAAACTGTGATTGAAGAGGAATTACTTCCCGATGATGAAAACTCAGAGGAAATCTTCTATCTGACACGTTTTTACCTCTTTAATGACCTGGAAACTGTGATCCGCGCCGCCCGCGTGCTGGCTCCCGGCTACACAGGCCCCAATGCACTGTTTAAAAACCCTGCCGAGCAGAGCTATTACCTGCTTTTGAAAAAAGCGAATACGGATGCCGCGCAATTCAATAAGATCTGCAACATCCTGTCAGAGTATGCCCTTCAGGTGAACTACACCCCCGGTATGGAGGAGTACTTTACAGAGCATATGGAGGTTTTGGTCCCTCAGCAGGCTATTCAGCAGCTGGCAGGTTTGTAATCCTTATTTAACAACGATGAGAAAAGGAGCCGTCGCAAAAAATTAGCCAGTATTTTGCGACGGCCCCTCTTATTTCCTCAATTTTTACTTGTCCAGTGCGTCCACGAACGCGTTCAGTCTGGTCAGCAGAAGCTCCGGATCAATGCCATGAACCATAGCAGCTTCTTCCAGAGTCTCCCCCTGGGAGGACGGACATCCCACGCAATGCATACCGCCTGCCATCAGAACGCCTGCCAGATTCATATTAATGTTCAAAATCTCACCGATTGTCATATCTTTGGTGATTTTTGCTGCCATCACAATTTCCTCCTTCACATAATTTGGTGTGCCTATTATAATACTTTCCCCCAAATTATGCAAGCATAACAAGCCAGAGCCCAATTTCAAACAGGCTATGAACAGTAACCTCTGTTCCGCATTTTGTACAAAATTTTGCTTGTATAATTATCCTCCATGTATTAAAATGTTCTAAAGAGTGACGAGAACGTCGCCAAAAAGGAGGATAAATAATATGGCATATGTAATTTCTGATGAATGTGTAGCATGTGGAACTTGTGCAGAGGAATGTCCGGCAGAAGCGATCAGCGAAGGCGATGGCAAATATGTTATCGATGCTGATACATGTCTTGAGTGCGGCACCTGCGAAGCAGCCTGTCCTACCGGAGCAATCTCAGCCGAGTAAGAAAAAAGATGGGGGCTGTTACTCTAAGTATAGATTCGGAAACGCATCAAGGGTTTCCGAATCTATAATTTCTGGAACACCCACTACCCTACAGAGGATCGCATACAGTATGCGATCCAAAGCGTTACAACGCGGTTTGTGAAGGAACCATGTCTGACGAAAACGATAGGTTTCTGACTAAGCTTTGCAAGTTACGTGCTCGGACGAGGAGCAAACGCTTTTATTGCGAACGATGTCCGAGCAAATGTAACGCAGCAAAGTGAAGGTAGGAAACTGTGTTTTCATCAGACATGATTCCTTACAAGCCGTCATTACGTAGTGGGTGTTCCCAAAAGGCATATTATTGCATAAGATGCTTAGGGTAACAGCTTTTTTCTTTTGCGCAGTCTGGCCCACCACCCTGTTTTCACATCGTTTTTAGCGGCCGCAGCCTCCCGCTCTCCTTCCCGCAGCATCTCCTGCAAAAGCTCCCTTTGCAGCAGTTCCTCCAGCTTCATTTCCAGCCGATCCTCCAGTTCCTGAGAAAGTGCATCGCAGATCTGATGCAGCAATTTTTCATTGTTGCGTTCCAATGCCTGCCCCACAATTTCATCCAGGATCTGCTCAAATTTCTGTCTGGAATCGGAGTGTGGCTCCACTGTCACGATAGAATACGCTTCACCCGGTATCTCCTCCCCGGAAATAGTCTCAGTCTCTCCTCCAAACAGCACATTCCCGTGATCCAGCACCTCTTTTACCGCCTTCAGCTGCATTCCCTTGTCTTTCCAATACTTCACTTCCCGGAAAAGATCCACATCTGTCTGCACATAACATCGCTTGCCCTGACTGTTTCTGGCAATATTTAAATTCAGTTCCTCTTCCCAGTACCGCAGTACATGAGGTTCTACCCCTACCATCCTGGAAACCTCAGATATAAAATATGTATGATCCTCCATGAAAATTACCCCGCATATAAAAACACTGAAAAGCATACGCCTCCCAGTGTTAATTATATGCGGGGTTATCTTGTTTTATTCCATATTTTGCGAATTATTTTTCAAAACTCTCCGGGTCAACCTCAACCGTCACCTTGTCCAGATGCCAGATATCATCCACGTATTCCTGGATGGTACGGTCAGATGAAAATTTTCCGCTGCTGGCCATATTCAGGATCGCCATCTTCGCCCAGCGTTTCTCGTCGCGGTACGCTTCCTCTACCCTTCTCTGAGCCGACGCATAGGACTTGAAGTCTGCCAGAATGAAGTAGGTATCCGCCCGGTCACTGCAGTTCGTGTTCAGCAGCGAATCGTAAATCTCACGGAACATTTGCATATCACCGTTGGAATATTCCCCATTGATAAGCTGCATCAGTATGCGGCGGATATCCTGATCATTGTTGAAATAATAAGTGGGGTCGTAACCGCCGTAGCGCTCATAATTGATAACCTCATCAGAGGACAATCCGAAGATGAACGCATTCTCCTCCCCTACTTCTTCCACGATCTCCACGTTAGCGCCGTCCATAGTTCCAATGGTAGGTGCCCCGTTTAGCATGAACTTCATATTTCCGGTGCCGGACGCTTCCTTGCTTGCTGTTGAGATCTGCTCGGAGACATCGGAAGCAGCAAAGAGGATTTCTGCGTTGGATACCCGGTAATCCTCAATGAAGACCACTTTCAGTTTGCCGTTGATGGATTTATCGTTGTTGATCACATCCGCCACATTATTGATTAATTTAATGGTCTGCTTTGCACGGCGATAACCGGCTGCTGCCTTTGCACCAAAAATAAATGTTCTCGGATAGAAGTCCATCTCCGGATGATCCTTGATCTGGTTGTACAAGTACATCACATGCAGAATGTTCATCAGCTGACGTTTGTACTCATGAAGCCGCTTCACCTGCACATCAAAAATAGATCGGGGATCCAGGTCGATACCGTTGTGATCTTTGACGTATTTTGCCAGGCGCAGCTTATTCTGGTACTTGATATTCATAAATTCCTGCTGTGCCTTAGTATCATCCGCATAGACCTTCATCTTTGCGATCTGGGGAAGATCTGTGATCCACTCGTCGCCGATGTGCGCGGTTACCCAATCCGCCAGCAGCGGGTTGCCATGAAGCAGAAAACGTCTCTGAGTAATACCGTTGGTCTTGTTGTTGAATTTCTCCGGGAACATCTGGTAAAAATCCTTCAGCTGCTGATTTTTCAGGATCTCCGTGTGCAGTCTTGCTACGCCGTTCACAGAATAACCGGCCACAATGGCCAGATTCGCCATCTTTACCTGCCCGTCATAGATGATGGCCATCTTGGCGAGCTTATCCTGATTGCCCGGATATTTCCTCTGGACCTCATTCACAAATCTGCGGTTGATCTCCTCCACGATCTGGTACACACGGGGGAGCAGCCTGGAGAACAGCTCAATTGGCCATTTTTCCAGGGCCTCCGACATAATGGTGTGGTTTGTGTAAGCCACGGTTTTTGTGGTAACCTCCCATGCCTCATCCCATTCTAAGCCTTCCTCATCCAGCAAAATACGCATCAATTCCGCCACGGCCACGGTGGGGTGTGTGTCGTTCATCTGGAAGGTGGCCTTCTCGTAGAATTTACGGATATCGCTGTGTTTCTTTTTATATTTCTCAATGGCAGCCTGAACGCTGGCAGATACAAAGAAATATTGCTGTTTCAGGCGCAGTTCCTTGCCGGCGTAATGATTGTCATTGGGGTACAGGACTTCCACGATGTTCCGGGCCAGATTCTCCTGCTCCACCGCCTTCTGGTAATCCCCCTTGTTAAAGGAGTCCAGATGAAAATCACTGATGGGCTGCGCATCCCAAACCCGCAGAGCATTTACCATATTGTTATTGTAACCTACGACAGGAATATCAAAGGGAACTGCCAGCACGGACTGATACCCTTCCTGGATAAAGCGGTTGCGTCTCGTACTCTCGTCGTATTCCACCCGCACATAGCCGCCAAACTTTACCTCTTTCGCGTACTCCGGACGGCGCAGCTCAAAGGGATTGCCATCGTTTAACCAGTTATCCGGTACTTCTATCTGATAACCATTCTCAATTTTCTGTTTGAACATGCCGTAACGGTAGCGGATACCGCAGCCATAGGCAGCATAACCCAGGGTAGCCAGCGAATCCAGGAAGCAGGCTGCCAGACGGCCAAGACCGCCGTTGCCCAGAGCCGCATCCGGCTCCTGATCCTCAATGGCGTTCAGGTCAAGCCCCAGTTCCTCCAGCGCCTCTTTTACATCCTTGTACGCAGTCAGGTTGATCAGGCTGTTTCCCAAAGCGCGGCCCATCAGAAATTCCATGGACATATAATAGAGCATCTTGGGATCATCTTCCTCGATCTGTTTCTGAGTGGCTAACCAGTTATCTACGATCGTATCTTTCGTAACGTAAGATACCGCCTGGAACAGCTGCTGCTTGGTAGCTTCTTTCAGGGTGGTCCGGTAAAGAGTTTTCACCACTTCTTTTACCCGGTTTTTAAACACTTCTTTGTCAATTACATTATTACTCATAACAGGTCTCCTTAACACTAAGCGTTATTCCCCCAAACAACCACTTAAGCTAACTTCTCCACACCCAACACGACTTTCTCGCCGTTGATATTCCATTCTTTCTGGTAGCCCTGAACCATGTTCAGCTCGATGGATTGTGCCAGTACTTCATTCTGAATCTGTTCCCGGAATTTGTCAAGGATTTGCCCTATGGTTTCATTTCCGCTGGCAAATATACGGATCTTATCCATCACCTCAAACCCGGCTTCTTTTCTCATGGTCTGGATCTTGCTGATCAGTTCTCTGACAAAGCCCTCCTCCACAAGCTGCGGCGTCAGGTTTGTGTCCAGCACTACTGTCAGGTCATTATTCTGTTCTGATACATAGCCCTCCATCTGGGCAGTCTCGATCAGCAGGTCTTCCTTGGTCAGAACAACTTCATTTCCATTGATATCCAGCTTCAGCGCGCCATTGGCGTTAAGTTCATCCATAGCGGCGTTTCCGTCCAGCGCCGGCAATGCCTGCCGAATGCCTCCCAGCAGCTTGCCGTACTTGGGACCTACCGTCTTAAGCTGCGGTTTGAAGCTGTAAGAGGTAAAGGAGCGAACATCATCCGTGAAGACAACCTTCTTCACATTCAGTTCGTCTTTCACAATGTCCGCGAAAAACTCCGGCAAAGCCTGATTCGCTTTCACAAACATCTGTCCGATGGGCTGTCTGTTCTTAATATTCGCTGTATTTCTGCAGGCGCGGCCCATGACAACGATCTTCAGGACCTCGTCCATATTATCTTCCAGCTCCGCGTCGATCTGGTCCTCATTTACCGCCGGGTAATCGCACAGATGGATAGATTCCGGAGCAGCTTCATCTACTTTTCGAACGATATTCTGGTAAATTTCCTCCGTCATGAACGGAATCATGGGAGCAGCCGCCTTGCACAGCGTCACCAGGGCTGTGTACAAAGTCATGTAAGCATTGATCTTATCCTGCTCCATTCCCTTTGCCCAGAAACGGTCACGGCAGCGTCTCACATACCAGTTGCTCATATCGTCCACGAAGCTCTCCAGATCTCTTCCGGCTTCCGGAATCTTATAAGCCGCCAGATCCGCATCCGCCATCTTCACCATGGTATTCATTTTGGACAGCAGCCATTTGTCCATAACAGACAGTTTCTCATAATCCAGGGTATGATCCATGGGGTTGAAATTGTCAATGTTGGCGTAAAGTACATAGAACGCGTAGGTGTTCCACAGCGTACCCATGAACTTGCGCTGTCCTTCCTGCACTGCCTTGCCATAGAAACGGTTGGGCAGCCACGGAGCGCTGTTGGTATAGAAGTACCACCGGATCGCGTCCGCGCCGTAAGTGCCCAGAGCCTCCATGGGGCTTACGGAATTTCCCTTGGACTTACTCATCTTTTCCCCGTTCTCATCCAATACCAGGCCCATGACGATCACGTTCTCGTAAGCCGGACGGTTGAACAGCAGGGTCGCCTCCGCATGGAGGGAATAGAACCATCCTCTGGTCTGATCCACAGCCTCAGAAATAAATGCCGCGGGATACCATTTTTCAAATAGTTCCTGGTTTTCAAACGGATAATGCAGCTGGGCATAGGGCATTGCGCCGGAATCAAACCAGCAGTCAATCACTTCCGGCACACGCTTCATGGGTTTGCCGCAGTCCGGGCAGGGAATCTCATAGGCGTCGATATACGGGCGGTGAAGCTCCACATTCTGCGCATCCTCCCGGCCGGTAAGTTCCTTCAGTTCCTGGCGGCTTCCCACGGAAATCTGCTTTCCGCAGCACTCACATTCCCAGATGTTCAGCGGAGTTCCCCAGTAACGGTTTCTGGAAATGCCCCAGTCCTGAATGTTCTCCAGCCAGTTTCCGAAACGGCCTTCGCCGATGTTCTTCGGGATCCAGTTGATCTTCTTATTATTTTCCACCAGGTCATCTTTAACCGCAGTCATCTTGATGAACCAGGATTCTCTCGCATAATAAAGCAGCGGCGTATCACAGCGCCAGCAGTGGGGGTAATCATGCTCAAATTTCGGCGCGGAGAACAAAAGTTTCTTCTCGGAGAGATCTTTTAAAACCTCCGGATCCGCACTGATAGCTCCCTCCTCCATTTCCTTCCTGGTGGGTTTGCAGCGCATACCGCCAAAGGGCGTCTCAGGCTTTAAGCGGCCTTTCTCATCCACCAGCTGCACAAAAGGAGCATCATATTTTCTTCCCACCCGGGCGTCATCCTCACCAAAGGCAGGCGCGATATGAACGATGCCGGTACCGTCGGACATGGTCACATAATCATCACAGTAAACAAAGAAGGCTTTTTTATGCTGCTTCGCCACTACATCAGCCGCTGCCTGGTACAGAGGCTCATACTCCTTGTATTCCAGATCTTTTCCTGTCATAGTCTCCAGGATCTCGTAAGCCTTTTCCCCATCCTCCGCCAGCGGGGAAAGAACCGTATCCAGCAATTCCTTACCCATATAATAAGTATAGCCGTCTGCTGCCTTTACCTTCGCATAGGTCTCCTCCGGATTCACGCAAAGTGCAATGTTGGAGGGAAGCGTCCATGGCGTAGTAGTCCATGCCAGGAAATAAGCATCCTCATCCTTCACCTTGAAGCGGACCACCGCGGAGCGCTCTTTGAGCGTCTTGTAACCCTGAGCCACCTCGTGTGAGGACAGCGGTGTGCCGCAGTGGGGACAGTAGGGAACTACTTTAAAGCCCTTGTAGAGCAGACCCTTATCCCAGATGGTCTTCAGCGCCCACCACTCAGACTCAATATAATCGTCATAGTATGTCACGTAAGGATCGTCCATATCCGCCCAGAAACCGACGACATCGGAGAACTCCTCCCACATCCCCTTATATTTCCAGACACTCTCCTTACATTTCTTCACGAAAGGCTCGATGCCGTAGGCTTCGATCTGATCCTTACCTTCGATGCCAATCTGCTTCTCCACTTCCAGTTCCACCGGAAGTCCATGGGTATCCCAACCGGCTTTACGAGGCACATATTGGCCTTTCATGGCATGATATCTAGGGATCATGTCCTTGATCACACGGGTCAGCACATGCCCGATATGAGGCTGGCCGTTGGCAGTAGGCGGGCCGTCATAGAAGGTATATGTCTCTCCGCCTTCTCTCTGCTTCATGCTCTTCTCAAAAATCCTGTTCTCTTTCCAGAATTTTTCCGTATTCTTTTCACGGTCAACAAAATTCAGATTCGTCTCGACCTTATCATATAACATGCATTTTTCCTCCTTGGAAAAAGTGAACTTTTGTCTCATAGGACATCCGGAGGAATTTCCTGTGAGACAAAAAACAGAAACTGTGCACCTACCTTATCTACCGGAAAGTACACAGCTTCCATTATATACATAAGCTATATGTTTGTCAAACTGCGATTGCTCCTTACACATGCATTTCTTCGATGTGATACACATACTCCAGCGTCCGCAATGCCTCGATGATTTCGGTATGTGTCTTATACTTTTTCAGTTCTTCACTGCTGATGGAAATAGAAATGGAATATACGCTCAGTCCCGACCCGATATAGGCGGGATTCTGTTCTATATCATCGATGGTCAGTCCCAGTCTGCGGATCGTTGTAACAAAGTCCTGCAGATACACGCTGTTCGTCAGCTCCAGATGAACTTCAAAATGGTTCGACCGATTTTTTAAATATGCCTCGAAAGACGGAAACCAGGAAAGCGTACACATCAGCACCAGGAAAGAGACAAGTGTAACGGTATAGTAACCGCCGCCCAGAGACATGCCGATAATGCCGGTCTCCCACAAAGCAGCCGCTGTGGTAAGACCCTTGATCTCATTTCTGGAACTGTAAAGTATGGTGTGGATGCTCAGGACCGTGATGGCGACAACTGCGGCCGCTGACAGCAAAAACATACTATTTCCGGTCATATTCCAGATGTAGATATCCAAAATCATCACATCCATGCCTGCGATCATCACCAGAATAAATGTCCGCAGCCCCGCGGAATGCCGCTTATTGGAACGCTCGCTGCCGATAATAGCAGCTAAAAGCACCGCTATCACAATGCGAAACAGTATTGACTGGAAATTAAGTCCAAAAGACCATTCCCCCAGTAATTCGGCAATAGGATCTGTAATCAATCCGGTATTCCTCACGCTTATCTCCTCCTTTTTAAGGCCATAATAGGAGAACCTTCCTGAATGCGGCCTCCCTGGCCATACAGACTGCGATACTGTTCCTCGGCCGCCTCTGTGAACGCGGCCTCGTTGACATTTACCGTATGCTCCGGCAGTTCTTCCTGAATCTTCTGGATCCGTTCGATCAACAGTTCCACCTGAGATTTTTCCTCCCCATTTTCTTTTGTCTCCGGCACCTCCACCAGCTGCTCCAGATTATTGGTATAGGAACCCGACAAGTACAGAGCCAGCTTCGCTGCCCCCGGTCCGATCAGTTCGTACAGTACACTGGAAGACAAAATGATGGTCTCCAGGGCTTTTCCCATCTCTCCTCCGATGGTCCTGGCGCCCAAAGCCGCAAGCCCTATGGCCACGCCCGCCTGGGGGATCAGGGCAAGTCCCAGGTAATTCCGGATCTTACGGGATTTCCCTGCCGCCTGGCAGCCCAGGAACGCTCCGGAATACTTACCCAGGATACGGACAAAAAAGTAAAGTACGCCGATCAGAAGCAGCGGAACAGAGCCGATGCTTTCCGAAGGGCGAAACAGAGATCCAAGATCAAAGGAAATTCCTGAACGCACAAAAAACAGCAGCAAGATCGGCGGACTGAAATAATTCAGCTGACGGAACAGTTTCTCATCATGAGTCATATTGATATACACCGCACCCATCAGCATGCAGCCCAGCAGTGGTGATATGTCCAGGACAGCACACACGCCGCAGTACCCAAACAGCAGCGCAATGGCAATGATCAGGCGATTGTCCGTAGAGTGTCTCCTCATATTGAACAGCATCAGCAGGACGCCAAACAGACCGCCTATCGCCATAACCAAAAGATTCTTCCCAATTGGGATGAGAACACTGGTCAGAGCAAAACCGCTCCCGGACAGGGACGCCACTGCGATAGAGATAGCGATACTGTACAGGATCAATCCCACCACATCATCCAGCGCCACCACCTGCAATAGCGTCTCCACAAAATCTCCTTTCGCTCCCGTCTGCCGGATCGTCATGATCGTCGAAGCCGGCGCGGTGGCAGTGGCCAGTGATGACAGCACGATGGAGAACGCCAGATTCAAATGCAGGAACCCATAAGTCAAAACAAAGATCAACACCGCCGCCATGCAGGATTCCAGCAGCGTAATAGCGATCACTTTCTTCCCGTTTTTCTTCAATGTCTCAATCTGGAAATACTCACCTGTTCCAAATGCGATAAATGCCAGGGCAATATCCGGCAGGAAATCTGTTCCGGAGATCACCTTCTGCGGAATCTGATTCAGACAGTACGGTCCGATCAGAATACCGCAGACAATATAGGCGGTGACATTTGGAAGCCTCAGCCGCTTAGTGACCCGGGTCAGCAAAAATCCTCCCGCCAGCATGATAGCGATGGATATGATGACGACAGCCGCCTGGGAAGTTCCGTCCAGCTGCCGGTTCCATATATTTAGCATTCCGATCCCCCTCCTTGACAATATTGATTATAATAGTCAGTTCACAATACGCTTGGCAAAATGCGTCGGCGATTTTAATGTATATTTCTTAAACACGGAACAAAAATGCTTGTAGTCGGTAAATCCCGTGGCCTCCGAAATTTCATACACCCGATATTGCCCGGTACTTAGCATGGCGATGGCCATCTGGACCCGATACTTGTTAAGGAAATCCAAAAAGGTCTGCCCGGTCACCTCTTTGAACCTTCTGCTCAGATAGCTGGCGCTGACCCCCAATTCCTCGGAAATGCCTTCAATGCTCAACCTGCTGGCATAATCCTTCCGGATCTTTTCGATGGTCTTGGCCACATAATGGTTCTCCGAGAGATCCTTTTTTGCGTAATGGTCAAGATTCAGTTCCACTCCATGATCCGCCTGCCGTTCACCTGCGATCTCAGTCGCCAGGCGACGCAGAAGTTCTCCCAGTTCCCTCTCATTGACGGGCTTTAGCAGAAATTCGTCCACATGGGCGGAGATAGCCCGCTTTGCGTAGTCAAACTCTGCGTAGCTGGTGAGGATGATGCTTCTGAACTTCACGGTCTTCGATGCTTCCCGGATCATTTCTATCCCGTCCAGACAGGGCATACAGATGTCCGCGATCACTACATCCGGCTTCACCTCCAGGATCTTTTCCAGTCCCTCCTGCCCGTCGGCAGCTTCCGCCACCACCACGCAGCCCATACTCAGCCAGTCCGTTGTATAAACCAGCCCTTTCCGGATGATATCTTCATCCTCCGCAATCAAAACTCTCAGCATGTTTTCACACTTTCTCTTCTATCCTGACGGGAGAAGTGACCACCAACGTAGTCCCATACCCCTCCTGGCTTCTGATCTCTACTCCGTAAGGGGCTCCGTAGAGCAGATGCAGACGGCGATGGATATTATATAGTCCGTAATGACCGCTTCCATTCTCCTCCTGCGCCAGTATCCGGCTGATCCGGTCCAGTTCTCCGGCAGTCATCCCCACACCGTCATCCCGGCAGATAATGGTCAGCTTGCCTTCGTGACAGTACGCTTTCAGCTCTATATGCAGCGTTCTGTGATTTCCGAAACCATATTTCACCGCGTTCTCGATCATCGGTTGGATGATCAGTCTCGGGATCAGGCAGGTTTTTGCTTCCTCCGCCACAGAAATATCGTAGGACAGCCTGCGGTTAAACCGATATTTCAATATAGAAAGATAATTCTTCAGGTGAACCAAATCTTCCTGCAGGGGCACTAATCCGGAAGTGTTGTCCAGACTGTACCGCAGCAGATTAGACAGGCTGAGGATCATGGTTTCAGCGATAGTGGGATCTATTTTGTACATGTAACGAATATTTTCCAGGGTATTAAACAGGAAATGGGGATTAAACTGGGATTCCAGCTGCTTCACCTGTGAGGCTGCCACCAGCTCCGCCATTTTCTGGTTCTTTTCCATCTGAAGCTTCAGGCTGCGGATCATATCATTATATGCGTCCGCGATCCGCCGAAATTCATTATCTTCTTCCAGCTCAATCAACCGGTCCAGATTTCCCTCCTGCACTCTCTCCATTCCCTGGAGAATGGTATAAAAGTCCAGAGCCCTCTTTTGAGCCATTTTTCTGGAACGGATCCATCCCGCCACCACTGCGATCACTGCGCCTGAGAGCACAGCTATACTCCATATCATTTCCTGTTTCATCCCCGAATTTTCTCCAAACTGCTTGCGCTTCTTACCCTTAGCCCCCTGTTCCTAAGCAAACGCTGATTTAATGATGTTGGGGCCAAAAGGTCTTTTGCCCCCAACTATGATGCGGTGGGTCACAGAATATAAACTCCGTTGGGGTCAAAGTTCAGTTTTACGTTTTCTCCAACTTCATAAATTTTTTTGTTAACAGGGTTATAATCGGTGATCTGCACCGTCACATCTCCCACCTTTGCCTGATAATACTGATAGGAGCCCATGAACGTAGACAGCGTGACTTTGCAGTCCAGCAGTCCGTCCTCTGACAGTCCCGCGGCCTCCGGGCGGATCACTAAAGAGGCGGTATCTCCCGGTTTCGCTCCCGCAAAATTGTTGACCTCCAGCGGCTGGCCGCTGACCGTGATCGCAGCCTTCTCCCCCTTTACGGCCTCCACCCTGGCCTCCAGAAAATTGGCCTCGCCGATAAAGTCCGCCACAAACCTGGACTTAGGATGATAATAGATCTCTCTTGGCGTTCCGATCTGTTCCACCTTGCCCTTGCTCATGATAATGATCTTATCGGAGATACTCATGGCCTCCGACTGATCGTGGGTCACATAGACAGCCGTGATGCCGACTTTCTGCTGGATCTTTCGGATCTCCGTCCTCATGGTAACGCGGAGCTTCGCGTCCAGATTGCTTAAAGGCTCGTCAAACAGAAGCACGCCTGGCTCCAGCACCAGGGCCCGGGCCAGAGCCACACGCTGCTGCTGCCCGCCGGAAAGCTGGTTCGTCATGCGGGACTCCATTCCCTTTAATTCCACCAGTTCCAGAATATCCATGACTTTCTTTTTGATTTCTTCCTTAGGCAGTTTTCGGATCTTCAGACCATACGCCACATTGTCAAACACATTGTAGTGGGGCAGCAGGGCATAGCTCTGAAATACCATGGCCGTATCACGTTTGTTCGGCGTCAGGGCGTTGATCGCCTCATTTCCCAGGTAGATCTCTCCCTCATCCGGGCTCTCAAAACCGGCGATCATGCGCAGCGTTGTGGTCTTTCCGCAGCCGGATGGCCCCAGGAGCGTGACAAATGTTCCCGGTTCAATATCTAACGTTGTGTCATGCACCGCGTAAAACTCTTTTTTTGTCTTGGGATCCTGATAGATCTTGGAAATATGTTCCAGCCTTACACCTTTCTTTTCCTTTGCCATCTCAATCTTCCTCCTTAATCTTACGGCTCGTGCCGAACAGCTTGATCAGCCCGTTCATGATCAGAACCATACCATAGGTGATAATGATCAATACGGTGGCGTAGGCGCAGGCCACACCATAATTTCCTTTTTCCGCCTGCTCGTTGATCTGGCAGGTGATCAGCAGATACTGCGGAGTCACCAGCAGAATAATGGCGGAAATTGCCGTAATACTGCGGACAAACGCAGTTACCAGGCCGCTGAAAAACGAATCCTTGATCAGAGGGAGCGTTACCGTGAAAAACACCCTTGCGGAGTTAGCCCCCATATCGTAGGCCGATTCCTCGATGGACGCATCGATCTGGCGCAGAGCGGAGATACCGCTCCTGGTGCCTGTAGGAAGGCTTCGCACAATAAACACAATGATCAGGATCAATCCGGTGCCGTACAGTCCGCCCATAACACCGGTCCGGAACAGACCGTTGGCATAACCTCGTATGTAACCGATACCAAGAACCGTTCCCGGAACCGCCATGGCCAGCATGGAGACAAACTCGATAAAGCCCTTTGTCTTAAACTTTCGTTTTACTACCAGGTAGGAAATGACCATGGACAACAGCGCGGTCAGCGGCGCGGCGATCAGGGACAGAACAAAGGAATCCTTGAACGCTTTCAGACCGCTGGTCTTGAACATGTACTGGAACCATTTCAGGCTCAGGGAATAATCTCTGCCCCACAGCGTAAACAGTGCTCCAAAGGGAACCATAATATACATTAATATCACAAATGCCGCCGCCAGTCCACAGATAATCGTCAAGGGCACGGTGACGCTCTTATCCTCAATGGGCATTCTCGCTCGGGATGCCTTTCCGGTCAGGGTAGCCGCCGTCTTGCGCTCCAGATAATATTTCTGGATCAGGAACAGTATCAGGGTCAGTGACAGCAGTACAACGGACATCGCCGCTGCTCCCGTGGAATCATAGGCTCCGGTCACCTGCAGATAGATCGTGGTAGCCAGCGTATCGTAAGAGCCTCCGATCAGCATCGGGTTCGCGAAATCCGCTACCGATTCAATAAAGGTTACCAGGAACGCGTTTCCAAGGCCCGGGAGCAGCAACGGCAGCGTCACGCTGACAAATACTTTCCAGCGGCTGGCGCCCATGTCTCTGGTTGCTTCTTCCAGAGAAGGGTCAATGTTTTTCAGCAGACCCTTCAGCATCAGATAGCACACCGGGAAGAAGGTCATGGTCTGTACGATGGCGATCCCTCCCAGACCATATACATTAGAATCATATATCTTCAGAAGAGACCGGGTAATAATACCGCTGCGTCCAAACAACATGATCATGGACAGCGACAGCACAAACGGCGGTGAAACTACCGGCAGCATGGAAACTACGGAGAACAGCCGTTTCAAAACTTTTGTCCGGACCTTCACATACACTTCCACATAAGCAAACAGCAGTCCGATCAGCGTGGACGCCAATCCGGTGATCACTCCCAGTACCAGTGTGTTGGTAAACGCTTTGCGGAAACGCTGCAGGCTGAGTACCCGTTTAAAGACGTCCAGGGTCACCCGCCCCTCTGTATAAAAGCTGTCCACCAGGAGCATCAGCAGCGGATACAGGATAAACAAAAGAAGAAAGATCAGTAATACCACGATCATGCCGACCAGAATGGGATCCGAATAAAACTTTTTCCGTTCCAGCCGGGCATTTTGACTCTTCGCCATGTCAGTTTCTCCTTTCTACGGATTATATTATGAAAGGGCTGTCACGCTAAGCATTATATTGCATAAATGCAAAGTATGCGTTTAGCGCAACGGCCCTTTCACTAAGTCACGATTCTATGATGTTGGGTCAGACCACATTGTGACCTCGCCATCATTTTACTCCGTCATGAAACGATCGTCTGCGGAGTCGCCCAGAGCTGCGAAGAAATCTTCTACATACTGTGCGATATTGTTTTTAGCGTCTTCAAAGTCATAGTCGATGGTATTGTTCATATCCAGACCAAACTGCTCAGCTTCTTCCGGCTGTGTCGCATTGGAAAGAACCAGGAACTGATAAGAACCGTTTTCTTTGGCAATGTTCACGCAATCAGGAGTCAATGCATATTCGATCCACAGTTTTGCTGCATTCGGATGCGCACATCCCTTAAAGATAGCGGTAGCGCCGATCTCAAAGGAGGTTCCGTCTTCCGGAACGATCAGCTCAATGTTGTCATATCCCTGAAGGATCTGGTAGATGCCGTCATGCAGGAAGCCAACACCGATCACGCACTCGCCCGGGCCTACCATCTTGGACGGACCGGAACCGGATTTAGTGTACTGGGAAACATTCTTATCCAGCGCTTTGAAGTATTCCATAGCTTCGTCATGACCCTTCATCTGGATCATGGTGTTGATCACCAGCTTCGCGGTGCCTGCGGTATTCGGGTTGGACAGCATGATCAGTCCCTGATACTCTTCTTTAGTCAGGTCATCCCACGTTCTGGGCGCTTCCAATCCCAGGCGCTCCAGCTCTTCCGTGTTAACCATGAAGCCCAAGATGCCTTTGTAAATGCCGTACCAGCAGTTGGTGGGATCTTTGTAGTCATCCGAAATCAGATTAACCGCGTTCTCTGCCTCATACGGTTCCAGAAGGTCTGCTGCCACTGCCTCATTGTAAGGATCGGTGGTTCCGCCGAACCATACGTCACCAGACGGGTTGCCGGCTTCCTCGGAAATCTTCGTGTAAACTTCCGATGTGGAAAGCCTCTGGTAGCTGACTTTGATTCCGTAGAGATCTTCAAATTTCTGGCAGGCCGCCGCCAGATATTCTTCCTCACAGGATCCGTACACCGTCAGTTCTCCCTCTTCCTGGGCAGCTTTCACCAGATCATCTGAAATGGATTCCGCGTCATTCGCGAAAGCAGCCGGAGCAAAACCAAACAGACTCAGGATCATAGTGCCAGCCAATGCAAGTGATAATTTTCTTTTCATGTAAAACCCTCCAATCTCATACATGAATGATATAGTACCTATATTTTACATCAAGTGTTTCCTAATCGTACTCGCCTAGGCCCGAAGGGGCGTATCCGCCGGCAGGCGGATTTTGGGACGACTTCCTTAGTCGTCCCAAAAGGCATGATTTTTGGAACACCCACTACCTTATAGAGGATTGCAGCCACTATGCCTGTACAAAAAAACACATCTATCTCGTTCCTCTTGCTGCAAACCTATCTGCACGCCGCTCAAATGCGATCGAAGCATATGCCTTTTCGCGGCGGCAAGGTTTTGGCAAGAGTTCACTCGCACGACGATCGTTTTGTGTACAGGCATACTGTCCGCAATCCAAAGCGTTACGACGTGGCTTGTGAAGGAATACTGTCTGGTGAAAACAATCGGTTTCTGACGGAGCTTTGCAAGTTACGTGTCCGGACGAGGAGCAAACGCTTTTATCGCGAACGATGTCCGGGCAAATGTAACGCAGCAAAGTGAAGGTGGGAAACTATGTTTTCAATAGACAGTATTCCTTACAAGTCGTCATTACATAGTGGGTATTCCAGAAATCATACTTTGCATAAATGCAATAAAATGCTTAGTGCGACAGCCCTTAAATACTCATCGTGCAGTCCCGCGCCCGCCTGGTTTTCAGGTATTTTACCAGCCCTCTGGGCGTGAGCAGGTCTTCGGGGACATACAGGCAGCTTCCGCCGACATCCCCGGTTCTGTGGACGTCGGTTCCCACCACGGCCAGCAGATCGTGCTTTCTGGCAAAGCTCACCGCCAGGTCATTGTGATTGGTGTCTTTTCTCAGATTATTCGGATTACCGTTGTACACTTCGATGCCGTCCAGACAGGTCGGATCCTGCACAGTCAGTCCCTCCCGGAAAGGATGCGCCTGATAGACCAGCCAGCCATGCTCGCTGCAGTATGCATGGAATTCTTTCAGAGAGTACCGGTACATATCTCCGGGCAGTTCATCGAAATCCTGCTCCTCCATTCCGTATACCAGAAAATCCTCCATTCCCCGTTCCAACCGAAACTCCATACCGGGAAGCACCACCATGCCGTACGCCTTTGCCGCCTTCTTTGCATTGTGGTAACCGGTCAGGAAACGCCGACGTTCTTCCAGCGTCTTGAATTCTCCGGGAAGGCCGTGGTCTTTGCCGGGAATGTAGTGATCCGTGACTACAATTGCGCCATACTCTTTCTCGTGACATGCCGCTACAATATCCGCCGCTTTATCTTTCGCGCAGGTACTTACCTCCGCGGTATGAAGGTGTGCCTCCAGTTTTATCAGAGCATTATTCCTCTCCATGGTCATCTCCTGTCTCCGGCGCGGCTGTATCGCTGTTTATATCCTCTTCCGGAATCGTCCAGCTATCCCCAGTTTCCGAGTCTTCCTGCGCCGGGATCAGCTTTTTCAGAACCGGCGAAAGCAGTGTGCTGTTGGCAAGGGCAATTGCCGCAAACCCGATCAGAAACCACGCCAGCAGGCCATAACCCAGGGTTTTTCCATTATAAAAAGTCAACAAAACTGTGCCTGTCTGAAGAGCCACCATGCAGATCGTCCGGGGAAAATTTGCGATGCTCAGCAAAACCGCGTTGCGCAGTGTTGCCTTGATGGTATTATAAAATCTGGCCTGCAGAGGAAAAACATAGGAAAATACCATTAGCCAGAGAAATACTCCCATCAAAACCACCACAAGCATCATCTTGGTCCCTGTGCCCGACATCCCCCGCAGGATGTAAAAATCAAGCCCCAAAACGAGACCGATCAGCACCATCAGCAGCCAGATTACCGTGGACTGTTTAAAGTTCTGGCGGAAAGATTTAAAAAAGGATTTCAGGATATATCCTTCTTCCCCGTCTTTCATTTTCAATGTCACATAGGACAGGGCTGTAGTTGCCGCACCGATGGTAAAAACAGGGATGCAGCAGATTAGAAATACCACATTTAAAATACAAAGGTCTGCCACCTTTGACATACCCCGGAAAAACGCATTGTCCATATCAAATAAAGCCCGCATATTTTATTCCCTCGCCTCCCGTTCACTTCTTAATGATAGATTCCATCCAGTTCCATACATCCTGATACACATCCAGACGATCCAGCTCATTTAAAATCTCATGCCGATCATTCGGATAAAGCCGGCACTCCACGTGCTTCATGCCCACGGTGCGGAAGGAAACCACTACTTTTTTCACTCCAAGGCCAAAATTTCCCACGGGGTCGTTTTCTCCCGCGATAAAAAAGACCGGCAGGTCCTTCGGCATCTTCTGCAGGTTCCGCTTTACGCAAAGATACTGCAGTCCGTAGAACATATTGTAGTAAGCGTTCAAAGTAAAGACAAAGCGGGTCCGTTTGTCCTTTCGGTAAGCATCCACCACCGCTTCATCCCTGGAGAGCCAGTCCTCCGGCGTGCGGCTGGGTTCAAACTTTTTATTGTAACTGCCCAGGGCTATGCGGTTAATGAATTGACTGCGGTAATTCCATCCTTTCCTTTTCGCCAGCACCCGGCAGAGGAACATTCCCATATCCGCCTCAAGTGAGGAATGCCAGGCTGTACCGCAGATAATGGCTCCATCCAGCCTGCTGCCATACATACACAGATACTGTCTGGCAAGGAAGGAACCCATACTGTGTCCCAGCAATAGATAAGGTATGTTCGGATATTGCTCCTGTATCCGCCGCTGCAATTCCCTCATATCTGAGAGCAGCGCCCTGTTTCCGCCGTTTTCCGCAAAATATCCAAAATAAGCCTCGGAGCGGATGGAGGCTCCGTGTCCCAGATGGTCATTGCCCACCACCAGGATGCCCTTCTCATTCATCGCTCTGGCGAAACCATCGTACCGCTCAATAAACTCCATCATTCCGTGGGAGATCTGAAGCACTCCGGCCACTTCCCCCTCCGGTATCCACATCATCCCGTGGATCTTTGTCAGGTGATCTGTGGAATCATACGTAATATGCTTCACTTCCGACATCGGTATCCCTCCTTCTTATTTTTCATTTACGGGCGAAACTCGCAGTGCGTGCTTCTCGTCGTTTACCACTCAGACCGCAGCCCCCCTCCGTTATGGCTGCTCCCAAGTGTCCGGGCTGCTGAGCCGGTTTGTAAGCTGTGCGAACTCCTGCAGTGTCAGCGCCTCGCCGCGAATGCTCTCCGGAAGCCCCATCTTCTGCAGTGCCTCCAGAACTTCCTCTCTGGAGTATGGAATCTCCGGAGAATTTTTCAGACCGTTCACCAGCGTCTTTCTTCTCTGGTTGAAGGATGCGCGGATGATCTTGAACATCATCTCTTCCTGCTCCACCTGCACCGGCGGAGCCTCATGCCTGGTGAGGCGGATCACCGCGCTTCCCACCTTTGGCCTGGGCATAAAACAGTTGGGCGGCACGTTGGCTGCAATGTATGGCATTGCAAAATATTGAACTGCCAGAGATAATGCACCGTAATCTTTCGTTCCAGGAGCCGCTTTCATTCGCTCCGCCACCTCTTTTTGCACCATCACCGTGATACTGCTCACCGGCACATGGCGTTCAAACAGTCCCATGATAATGGGAGTCGTGATATAATACGGCAGATTCGCCACTACTTTCACCGGTCTTCCGCCATTATGCTCCCTAACCAGTGCCTCCAGATCCACTTTCAGGATATCCTGGTTAATGACCGTCACATTGGAATAATCCGCCAGCGTCTCCTCCAGAATAGGGATCAGCATCCGGTCGATCTCCACCGCCACCACTTCCCCGGCGGTCTCCGCCAGATACTGCGTCAAGGTACCGATCCCCGGCCCGATCTCCACTACACAGTCTTCTTTCGTGATCCCGGCCGCGGCGATGATCTTGTCCAGCACATGAGAATCGATCAGAAAGTTCTGCCCGAACTTCTTCTGAAACGCAAATTCATACTTTTTAATAATTTCTATTGTCTTCTGAGGGTTGGATAATTTCTCCATTGCTCCTCCTTCATTTCATTGATACCGGGGTCTAACGGAAACGTCCCCAGGCATCGTCCGCACCCCATATACCTTCCGGGCGTTCTCAAACAAAATTTCTTCTGTCCGGGTTTCCTCCATCTCTTTCAACCTTGCGATCTCCTGTATCACATAGCGGATATTTCTGGAATCATTTCTTTTTCCTCGAAATGGCTCCGGCGCAAGATAGGGACAATCCGTCTCTGTCACCAGGTGTTCCAGCGGGATTTCCCGTACCACCTGCTTTAACGTTTTCGCGTTCTTAAAAGTTACCACACCGCCGATTCCCAGATAATAGCCCATTTTCACATACTCTCTCGCCATCTCCGGGGAACCGGAGTAGCAGTGGATGATACCCCCGGTGGTTCCGGCATGCTCCGTTCGGATCACATCAAAGGTATCCTGCGCAGCGTCACGGCTGTGGACATTAACGGGCAGTCCCACCTCCTGCGCCAGGTGCAGCTGCGCTGCGAACCATTTTTTCTGCACCTCTTTTGATTCAACATTCCAGTGGTAATCCAGTCCGATCTCCCCCACTGCAACGGTTTTCTCCAGCCGGCACAAGGAGCGCAGCTGTCCCATCACCTCATCATCCATGCAGCCCACCTCGTCCGGATGAATGCCAACAGCCGCATAGACAAACGGATAATGGGAAGCGAGGGACACACTGTCCCTCACTCCCCTCAGGCTCGCGCCCATATTCACCACATATTCTACCTTATCTTCCTTCAGAGAGCAAAGAAGCTGCTCTCTGTCGGTATCAAACGCCTCATCATCATAATGGGCATGCGTATCGAAAATCATCTTAACAGATCTCCGCGCCGGAGGGCATCGGCTTCTCCGGCGTCATCAGCGCCAGCTCTCCATTTTCATCCTCCGCGCAAAGCAGCATGCCTTCCGAAACAATGCCCGCCAGCTTCGCCGGCTTCAGATTTACCAGCACCATCACTTTCTTGCCCACCATCTCCTGGGCGGTGTAATGCGCTTTAATTCCGGACACGATCTGCTTCACCTGACTGCCGATCTTTACCTGAGAACACAGCAGCTTACGGGATTTCTTCACTTCCTCGCAGGCTATGATCTCCCCTACCTGGAACTGTAACTTTTCAAAATCATCAAAGGTAATTTCAGGCTTGGGCTCGATATCAATAACTGCCTCCTCCTGGCTCTCATCTCCAGTCTCATTTCCATTGCCGGATGCTTTATCCTCTGCCTCTTCCACCGGCGGATGCAGTTTTTCCACCTTATCCAACACCTCTTTCATATCCAGTCTCGCAAACAGGATCTCCGGTTTTTCCGTTACCCGGCAGCCGGACACATGCTGACCATAAGTGTCCATAGCATCCAAGCCACGCTTTTGTGCATTCAGCTGAGCCAGGATCTTGTCTGCGGTCTCCGGCATAAAGGCTTCCAGCAATTCCGCACCGATGGCAATGCTCTCCACCAGATTGTAAAGTACTTCCGCCAGGCGGTCCTTCTTTGTCTCATCCTTCGCCAGAGCCCAGGGCATAGTCTCATCAATGTATTTATTGCAGCGTTTGAACAGCGTAAAGATTTCTGTCATGGCATCCGCCACACGCAGTTCCTCCATCTTTGCCTCAACCTTCTTCGGAGTGTCAAGAGCGACCAGTCTCAGCTCCTCATCCACCGGTTCAAACACTCCCGTGCTTCTCACCTCTCCGCCAAAATACTTATTGCTCATGGAAATGGTACGGTTCACCAGATTACCCAGGGTATTGGCCAGGTCTGAATTCAATCGCTCCACCATCAGTTCCCAGGAGATCACACCGTCATTTTCAAAGGGCATCTCATGCAGCACGAAATAGCGCACCGCATCCACGCCAAAGAAATCCGCCAGTTCATCTGCATACAATACATTGCCCTTGGACTTGCTCATCTTGCCGTCGCCCTGCAGCAGCCAAGGATGGCCAAACACCTGCTTTGGAAGCGGCAGATCAAGAGCCATCAGGAAAATGGGCCAGTAGATCGTATGGAAGCGGATAATATCCTTCCCGATCAAATGCAGGTCCGCCGGCCAGTCTTTCTTAAACTGCTCCGTACCCTCGCCACCGCAGTCGTAGCCAACACCGGTAATATAGTTCGTCAGAGCATCCAGCCACACATAGGTCACATGCTTCGGATCGAAATCCACCGGAATGCCCCAGCTGAAGGAAGTTCTGGAAACACACAGATCCTGCAGACCCGGAAGCAGGAAATTGTTCATCATCTCATTCTTTCTGGATACCGGCTGAATAAATTCAGGATGTGTATTGATATGCTCGATCAGCCGGTCCGCATACTTACTCATCTTAAAGAAGTAGGCTTCCTCCCTGGCCGGCGTCACAGGCCGTCCGCAATCCGGACATTTGCCGTCCACCAGCTGAGACTCCGTAAAGAAAGATTCACAGGGCGTACAGTACATTCCCTCATAATACCCCTTATAAATATCTCCCTTTTCATAGAGCTTCTTAAAAATCTTCTGCACCTGTTTTTCATGATAATCATCCGTGGTGCGGATAAATTTATCATAGGAAGTGTTCATCAGATCCCAGATCCGCTTGATCTCCCCGGCTGCGGCGTCCACAAACTGCTGCGGCGTCACACCGGCATCCTTCGCCTTCAGTTCAATCTTCTGACCGTGTTCATCGGTTCCGGTCTGAAAGAATACATCGTACCCCTGGGCTCTCTTAAAGCGGGCGATACTGTCCGCCAGCACGATCTCATAGGTGTTGCCGATGTGGGGCTTGCCGGATGCATAAGCAATGGCAGTAGTCATATAATACTTTTTCTTTTCCATGTCAGTTCTCCTCTCATACGCCGGAAAACACGATCCGTGAGTTTCCCGTGTAAATCGCAAAGCCCGCCTTCTGATCATTTCTAACCAGAAGACGGGCATTATCCCGTGTTACCACTTCTCTTCGCCCATACCTTGCGGCATGAACCTCATCGAGTACCGGCTCCGGCTCTTTTAGGGAAGCGCTTCCTTAGAACCGCGGTATTCTATCGCTGTAACAGGCGAATCCTGTCGTACCCTAACTTCGCCTGTCACTGTGCACTGTTACCTTAGATGTGTTTTCTGCAAAAACTCATCTCACCTGACAGCCTCCGCTCAGATACTCCCCTCCAAAACCATCTTCCATCCGTTTCTTTCACATCCCTCTCAGCATGCGGGATTTCTCTGTAGCAACGCCCGCGGATGTACTCTTTTCTTCACCGGGTTTTCTCATATAAACCAAACTAACATACCCAAAAGTTTCTGTCAAGGTGTTCCCTAATCATTCTTCAATCAATCTTCTTTAAAAATGTCATCTGGGTGGCGTCGCCGTCCGTCAGCATATGATTAAAGTCACGGATCAACTGACCGACAATGTCAGTAGCTTGATACAGATATTTGTCCGCGCACCAGACATTTCCTTCTTTTACTGCTTTGAAATCGCCGAACAGCGGGCTTTTTGCCAGCAGATCATCAATACTGCCAATGGGCGCCTGGATGGTGGAATTATACACGAGATAATCCGCATCGATGGCATCCGCATAGAACTCTTCCATTGTCATAGTCACGGAAGAACGCTTTGATTCCTGAATGACAGACACGCCGTTAAGAATATAACGGCCTCCCGCCAATTCAATCATCTTCGGAACGGAATCTTCCTGCCGGCGCACCACCACGGAACCATCCGAATTGACAGAGAAAAACGCCACGGTCTTTCCAGTGTTCTCGAAATCCTCCAGATCCTCCATAACCTGATTTTGCTCCGCAAAAAAGGCTTCCGCTTCTTCTTCCCGATCTAGGAGAGCCCCGTACACCTTTGCCCACTCAGACCGGCCAAGGGGATGAGATTCATAACTGGAACGGTCAATAAACACCGGGATTCCCATATTTTCAATCATTTCCTGTACTTTGGGGGTGTGCAGGATCATGGTAGACTCCACCGCCAGGTCACAGCCGCCGCTAAGCAGCACTTCATAATCCGGTTCACTGTACTTTCCTGCAAAAACGATATCTCCGGCATTCATGGCGTCCTGTGCGTCCTGCACATACCAGTCGCTGGCTTTCAGACTGGAAAACCCTACGCAATTCAGACCGCCTATGGCATTCACCAGCGCCATCGCAGCAGTGGCCGCCATATAGATATTCTGTACCGGCGCCTGGATCACTGTAACCTTTTTATCCAGGTTGGCAGGAATCTCTCCTCCCTCCGGCACCAGCAGATACTGGGCGCTGTCATAAACGTCAAAAAATTTGTAGCCGCCCTCATAATAGTAAATATCGATGCACTCCACATAAGTGAAGTCCATTTTCTTTTCATATGTTAGTCCCTCTAACTGCGGAGCCTTGCGTTCTCCGTCTTCATCCGCCGCCTCCTGGGCCATCACAGGCAATGCTTCCGTTAACATTGCCCCGCCAGCCGACAATACGCAGGCTATACTCAACAGTACAGAAAATAATTTTTTTCTCACGATCTTAACTCCTTCCTGCATCATCACTGTCCGGGGCTTCTGTCATCTGGCCGGCAGCATCTTTCTTCAGAGCCTCCTGCGCCGCCTGGAACGCCTCTCCCGCTTCTTTCTCACAATCAAAAAGCGCTCCATACACTTTCAGCCACTCATACCTGGCCAGCTGCTCCTTCTCATCGTCCGCCCGGTCAACGATCATGGGGATCTTCAGCAGATTCATATTGTCGCCGATATTCTGCACATAACTCTCCTGATCCATATTGGCATCGGCATCTTCGGCTGCTGTTTTCGGGAGAATATCTGCCGGTACAATAGCAAGTTTGGTTCCTGATGTGACCAGTGCTTTATAGATGGAGGTTTCATCATAATGTCCTATACTTTCTATCGCTCCATCCGCCATTGCCCGGACAACACTGTCTGATCCGCACTCCTGCCCGCTCATACCCACGGTGGAAATCTTTTCTGTTAAACCGAGTTTATCCAGCATCTTAAGTGCTGTATCAGAATCTACATACACTTTTTCTACCGGGAGCTCTGGCACGATCATATCCTTATCAATACCTGCCGGGAGTTCCTCCCCTTCCGGCGCGATGAGATATTGGAGAACCCCTCCTTCATACAAGGATTTCTGCTCTGTTACGCTTCCCTCTTCCGAGTCTGCCATGTTACCCGCCAGAGCCTCATCTGTGCCTTGCGTACCTGCCGACTCATTGATATTTTCCCTGATATCCGCAGATTCATCAGGGCCATCCTGCGCATCTCCTGCCTTAGCCTGATCTGACCAGTCCGGCTGCTCCCTGGCAGAGAGGGAGATCTCAAGCACCCGGAAATTCTTTGCATAGTAATGCAGGCGAAAATATTTCGCATATTCATTCTTTGCGGTTCCCTGATATTCCAGACCGGCAATTTTAGGCGCATCCTCCAGCTTTTCCAATTCAGAACCGTCTGCCGCGCCGGCGCTTCCTGATGACGCTCCTAAGCCGCTTTCGCCCTTGGAAGAAGCGGAAATCCCGGAGGTATCTCCCAATGACGCCTTTTTGGCCGCCTCCAGTCCGATATACAGGGTGTACTCTACTTCATGAGGCTGAGACATGGCCGTCGTACAGGCAAGTATCTTATTGTTGGCGTTCAGCTGGACCGGAATCTCAAATGTGGACGTGTCCGATGTCTGGGATACCGGATTATACTGATTGCCATCCGCTTTCACATAGATAATCTTTCCACTGGAGAACACAATGGCAGCGTAGGTTTTTCCGCCGGACACCGTAATCTTCGAACAGGAAATACTAAGTTTTCCGGTGCCGCCGGACCAGGAAAAACTGTCGGGTGCGTAATCACCGTCCTTCAGTCCGGTGGAGCTGTTGACTGCACTAGTGGAACCGTTTGTTCCCCCGCCTCCGGCAGAGCCGCTTCCCGTGGAACCGCCGCCGTTGCTTCCATTTCCGCTGCCACTATTACCGCCGCCATTATTGCCGTTGCTGCTTTCTGCTGCCGCATCGCCTATTGTTATCTTTTTTCCAAGTTTATCAATGGTCATGGAATACTTGACCCATTTCCCGGTCGATTTCTTCCGGAACGATACGTTAAAGGCCGTTTTATCTTCAAACGCAGTAACTGCCGGTGCATTGCGAAGACGGATCGTAAACGTTTTGTCAGACGAAAGGGCGGCTGTTTCTTCTCCCACAGCACCGTTTATTACCGTCGGGTATTTCACCTTATCATAAGTGTCGTTTTTCATCTTCAGAACCGGCGTGCAGGCGTAGTTATTGGAGTTGGGACCACCTACCACGTTCATAGCAGCCTTGCTCTCCACCTTGACGGCGCTGACCTTGCTGGTTACTGTGACCTGTACATCTTCATTGTAGTCATCTGTCACCAGCGTTTTGTCAGTCACATTGATTGTCAGCTGCCGCGGGAAGAACGCGCGTTCCAGAGTGCTTGACCCACTGTCATATTTGTCCAGATAGATCTGGGAAATAGCCACCATGGGAATATAGGTCTCCCCGTCAGCAAGCGGAACGCCAAATTCCCATTTTCCCGCTGAGTTCTGTTTTCCCTTTATCCATGAGGAACGTTTATTCCCGTTGGCAACCGCTGCCTCATAGGTTCCCTTGTACATGTAATGATATCCGGAACCGGACATAGTCATTACCAGTGTGGTGACACCATTTTTTGTGTTCAGGTAAGCCAAGTCCGCTTTAAACATCCCTGTATTGTTCGTGACCGAAAGAATCGTCTTGCCCTCCGCAGGTCTTTGTATCTCTGTCTCCGTCTCTGTTTCCGACTCTGTTTCTGTCTCGGTCTCCGTTTCTTTTTCCGGCTCCTCCAGTGTGATCGTATAATGGTACTGGACCCAATGAGGAACTGACATGGCGATTGTGCGGGCCGCCAGGGCTACTTCCTGATTCAGTTTCACCGGGATGGTCACCGCCTTATTCTGGATAGCGTATACATTCGCTGCGCAGGTATTCGTATCCGGATTATATAACTGTGCTGTCTCGTCGCCAGATGGCGCGGTTCCAAGATATACATGCGTCATATTTACACTGCTGGCTGTCATGAAGGCTGTTGCTTTTCCCCCAGATACGATCACCTTTTCGCAAGTCATATACGCTTTACCAGTGCCGCCTTCAAACTTAAACTCCTCCGGAGTGTACTCTCCATCTTCCAGCGTAGTGGCATTATCAAAGGTGCCGCCGGAAGCTCCTGCTTCCAGGAATAATGCTTCCTCTTCCAGAGTTGGCTGTGCCTCCTCCAAAAATAACACCGAAGTATCTTCACCTGATAATTCTTCCGGTGAATCCGAGGTTTCGTCATCTGCATTCTGGGATACTTCCGGTTCACCACCGACTTTTCCCGGATCCGGACTTTCTGGCCAAGACTCTTCTTCCGTATTTCCCTCGGTACACTCCTTGGCATTTTTCGCCTCAAGCACTTCTTTGGGAAGTTTCAGATACAAGTTATGATCCGTGTACCATTCTTTCTCCTGTTTTCCGGGCACGTAGGGAACAATCTTGCCCACCAGATCCGGTGTGATCACAAATGTGAAGGTGTACCCGCCCAGATCGTTTTTTTCACCGGTAAAGATCGGTTTTCGCTCTGTATCCTGGGCATTTCCAAAATACAGAGTATCGTAGTCAGGATTCTGGGTGGCAAGCTCCACCTGGATCTCTCCCTCAGACCGATAAGCTGTCTCTGACACAATTCTCAGGAAATTTTCCCGGGCAGCCGCCTCCAGAGTATCTTTCTCCTGTTCGCCATCTTCCTGCGGCGCCTGTCCTGCGGATTGCTTTGACTGGCTCTCCTCCTGCGGCGATGCTGTCTCCTTCGCACCATCTGCTTTCTGAATATCCTCCTTCGAAGATGCCTCCGATGGCTGCTGCTGCGCCTCTGGTTCTTCTGCCGAAATTGGCTGCGTTTCCGGCTGCTCCGTAACCGGTTCCTCCGCTGAAACAGACTGCGTTTCCGGCTGCTCCGCGGCCGCCTCTTCCGCCGCAGACTGCTCCTCCACGTTTTGGGTGACCGCCGGGGAGGAAATCTCCTCAGCAGTTGCTGTAGACGACATTACCTGGAAACACATTGATACACTGAGCATCCATGCGAGAACTTGTCTCTTTTTCATCTTACCTCTTTCTCCTTACCAGTCTCTTCCAACGTTATTTTTTAACGGTGGCTTTCGTTGAAAGTTTTGCTTTCTTCAGCAGGTTCTTGTAGGTTTTCAGTTTCTTCTTCGGCACTTTCACCGTCAGCTTCTTATAGTTCTTGCTTCCGGCCTTTG